>JARUHJ010000007.1 GCA_029667085.1 Deltaproteobacteria bacterium IMCC39524 | reverse complement strand
CAATGCCCTTATCCAGTTGCTCAATGCTGACCCAGATACGACGGTGCGACAAGAAGAAAGCACCACAGGAGCCGAGCACCATCAACAGGCAGCCGAGCCAGACCACCCAGACGCCGGGGTCTTTGGCGACCTGCAGGCCGGTGTAATAGCTTTGCGTTGCCTCAAGCAGACTGACTGAATAAGCACCGCCACGTTTTACATCAAACTGCGGATAATTTTTCATAACGATAAAGGGTCTGCCGGTATCGATCTTCACCTGGGCGGCCGGGCCGAAGTTCTCATAACTCTCGGCATAGCCCATGGCAATCAGGCTGGCACCACCCGGAAGCTTGAGACGCTTGCCTTGGGCTCCCTGCACAGTTACGGTTTCACCGGTCTCATTGTTTTTGACGCGGAACTTATAAACCGGGTCGCCGGTCGGGCCGTAGCTGGACTGGTAGAAGGTCAAGCCTTTGTAGCTCAAGGGGTCATTGACTTCTATCGTCTTCTTCAAGACTTCTTTGCCATTCTCAAGAACAACCAGGTCGCTGGTAAAGTCTTTGGGGCGGCCGCCGCCTTCGTAAAAGGTGACCTCGAAATTATCGCAACGGAGTTCGAAACCAAGAGGAATCGGGGTCTGCCCGGCCCGCGGCCAGACCGCGTCGACCGATTTGCCTTCAACGATATTGATATAAGCCTTGAAACCCCAGATGTTACCGATCATGGCACCGAGAAAGATGACCAGGATCGAGGTGTGGGTCACGTAAACACCGAAGCGGGACAGTTTACCTTTTTGTGAAAAAAGATAGACCTTGTCATCCTGCTCGGTGACCACCGGCGCGGCAAACTTACTGCTGAGCAGTGCGACCACTTTATCACGCACGCTCGCAACAGTTCCTTCGGCAACGACTTCGCCCTTATTGGAAAAGGTGCGAAACAGGTTGTCATCGGCCACCAGGGTGGGCTCGCGCACAATCTTGATGATCCTGGGCAATCGCTTGATCGAGCAGCAGATCAGGTTGACGGCAAAGAGGCCCATCAGGGAGAGGAACCAGTAAGAGTGGTACATGTCGAAAAACTGCAGGGTGTCGAGGGCCTTGTAGGTCGACTCGCTCATGCCGTAGTTCTGCATGTACTCCTGGGGAGACTTGTTCTGCTCAATCACCGTCCCGATAATCGAGGTCGTTGCCAGCAGAATCAAGGTGATAATCGCCAGCTTCAGGGAACAGAAAAAGTCCCATAGCTCGTCAGTGAAGCTCTTTTCTTTGCTCAAAGTATATTCTCCCGGGGAGAGAGGCCATGTTTTTGGCCCTCAAACGTCAGAATGTCGCATCAAAAGCAACCCTATGCCTTTGATGCGACAGAAACTCTTACCAAAATAATATGATTTGTCGGCGGCTGTCAAGATAACACGGTCCAGGATTTTCGCGAAGGGCAGATCAGGGCCGGGTCATCCAAAATCTTGCGCAAGCCGCTGGCTGAGAGCTTCGGCTTTGGCTTCAACTCCTGCAGCCATATCTGCCTTGAACTGCACGAGCTTCTCGCTGAGTGCAACATCGTCAACAGCCAACACCTGTGCTGCAAAGATTCCGGCATTACGCGCGCCAGCCTTGCCGATAGCCATGGTCGCCACCGGGATTCCAGCAGGCATCTGCACCATTGCCAGCAGGGCGTCCATGCCATTGAGCGCCGTTGCATCGATCGGCACGGCGATGACAGGAAGGGTCGTTTCAGCAGCAACCACCCCGGCAAGGTGTGCCGCTGCTCCGGCTCCGGCAATCAGGATTTTGACACCACGCTCCTTTGCCGTTCTAACGATCTTGGCCGTGCGCTCCGGGGTGCGGTGGGCACTGGAAACTGTCATCTCGAAAGGAATGCCGAACTGGTTCAGCGCAACGGCCGTCTCTTTCATGATTTCGTAGTCGTTGTCGCTTCCCATCAGGATGCCGACGAGGGGTCTGTCAGTCATAATAAATCCTTTATAAAAAATCGGGACGTGGGACGAGGTACGCGGGACGAGTAAACCTCTTATGAACAAAGCCAGAGGCAATCGCGTTTCAAGGGTTCAGCTTCCCGCGTCCCTCATACCGCGTGCCACGCTCCGGCTTTAAATCGCTAGCGATTTAAAGCCTTTTTACCAATATCCTTGCGGAAGTGAACACCATTCCAGTTAATCTTATCAACAGCACCGTAAGCACAATCGATCGCCTCGGCAACTGTACTGCCTAATCCAGTAACGCCGAGAACACGACCGCCGGTGTTAACGATCTTACCGTCTTCGAAGCTGGTCCCGGCATGAAAAACCACCACATCATCCATCGTCAGCACATCGTCCAGCCCCATGATCTCAAAGCCCTTGGCATATTTGGCCGGATACCCGCCGCTGGCCAAAACCACGCAGACAGCCGCCTTGTCGTGCCATTCGATCGAGTCCTGTTGCAGGTTGCCGCGAGCGCAGGCCTGCAGCACCGGAACGATATCAGACTTCATGCGCATCAGCAGAGGCTGGGCCTCCGGATCACCGAAACGGGCATTGTACTCAACGACGCGTGGCTTGCCATCCTTGATCATCAAGCCGACATAGAGAATCCCACTGTACGGACAGCCATCACTGGCCATGCCTGCAATCGTCGGCTTGACGATCGTCTCGACAATGACATTGTGGAGCTCCGGTGTCACCACCGGAGCCGGAGAATAGGCGCCCATGCCACCAGTGTTCGGCCCCTCATCATTGTCGAAGGCCCGCTTGTGATCCTGGGAGGAAGCCAGCGGCAGAATATTCTTACCATCGGTAAAGGCGAAGAAAGAGGCTTCTTCACCGTCCATGAATTCTTCAATGACGACGCTGGCACCAGCGGCACCAAAAACCTTGTCGAGCATGATGTCATCGACTGCGGCAATCGCCTGCGCCTCATCCATGGCCACGATGACGCCTTTACCGGCGGCCAGGCCATCAGCTTTAACAACAATCGGCGCACCCTGCTCCTTGATGTAAGCGACAGCGGCAGCATGATCCGTGAAGGTCTGATAGGCAGCGGTCGGAATCGCGTACTTTGCCATCAAATCCTTGGAGAAGCTCTTGCTTCCTTCGATGCAGGCGGCCGCCTTGTTCGGACCAAAGATCTCCAGGCCAGAGGCTTGAAACCGATCCACAATACCCATAGTCAGGGGAACTTCCGGGCCAACTATCGTAAGATCAACCTTTTCAGCTTTGGCAAAATCAAGCAACGCATCGATATCGTCGGCAGGAATATGCACACAGTCCGCCAAACCGGCTATTCCCGGGTTGCCCGGAGCACAGTAAATCGTTTCAACCAGAGGCGATTGTCCGATCTTCCAGACCAGCGCATGTTCACGACCACCACCACCAACGACGAGTATTTTCATCTTCGGACTCCTACAATTAAAACAGGCAAAGCCATATCAACACGGAGGCTCGGAGACACTGAAAAGTGTGGCAAGGGTTTAACCAAAAAAATCTTTTGATTCTCTCCGCGTCTCTGCGTTGAATCGCGTTTTAGTGTCTAAAATGCCGCATGCTGGTAAAGACCATCGTCATGCCATGCTCATCGGCCGCAGCGATGACTTCTTCATCGCGAATCGAGCCGCCTGGCTGAATAACAGCGCTGATACCAACCGCAGCAGCGTTGTCGATGCCATCCCGGAAAGGGAAGAAGGCATCGGAAGCCATGACCGCGCCCTTGACCTCGAGGCCAGCGTGTTCAGCCTTGATCGCTGCGATGCGCGCCGAGTTAACACGACTCATCTGACCGGCGCCAACGCCGATCGTCATGCCGTCTTTACCGTACACAATGGCGTTCGACTTGACGAACTTGGCCACCCGCCAGGTAAAGAGCAGGTCTTTCATCTCTTGCTCTGTCGGTTGCCGCTTGCTGACCACTTTCAGCTCTGCGGTCAGCTGCAAATCGGCTTCCTGAACCAGCATACCACCATTGACCTTTTTTAAATCGAATCGCGCAGCGGTTTGTTCCGGCCATGCACCACATTCGAGCAGGCGCACATTCTTCTTGGCGGCGACAATCTCACTGACGCCCGCACCGACCTTCGGCGCGATGATGACTTCTACAAACTGCTTATCGACAATTGCCTTTGCGGTATCCGCATCAAGCTCGTGATTGAATGCGATGATGCCGCCAAAGGCTGATTCGGTGTCCGTGCTGAAGGCCCTATTATAAGCATCGAGAAGCGTCTCGCCGTAAGCAACACCACAAGGGTTAGCGTGCTTGACAATGACGCAAGCGGGTCCATCGTTGTACTGCTTGACGCATTCAAGGGCCGCGTCGGTATCGGCAATATTGTTGTAGGAGAGTTGTTTGCCCTGCAGTTGTTTCGCTGTCGCAATCGAAACCTCGGCTATATTGCTTTCAACGTAGAAAGCCGCCTTCTGGTGAGGGTTCTCGCCGTAGCGCATAATTTCTGTGCGCTGGTACTGGAAGGTCAGAGCGCTCGGGAAATCGGCACTCTCCGCATCGACCCGCTTACCCAGCCAGTTGGAGATGGCGGCATCGTAAGCGGAGGTGCGCTGATAAACTTTTAGGGCGAGGCGAAAGTTGGTTTCGCGTGAGACCTCACCGGCGTTGGACTTCATCTCATCCAGAACCACAGCATAATCGGCTGGATCAACAACCACGGTGACCGACTGGTTGTTCTTGGCTGCGCTGCGGAGCATGGTCGGCCCACCTATATCAATATTCTCAATGGCATCCTCAAGAGTACAATCAAGATTTGCAACGGTTTCTTCAAAAGGGTAGAGATTGACGACGACCATATCGATCGGCGTGATGTCATGCTCTGCCATTTTGGCCACATGCGCCGGGTTATCACGTAATCCAAGCAATCCGCCATGAACCTTCGGATGCAAGGTCTTAACGCGGCCGTCCAGCATCTCAGGATAACCGGTATGCTCGGAGACATCCTTCACCTCAAGGCCCGCTTCACGCATCATGCTGGCGGTACCACCGGTGGAGAGGATCTCCACGCCGTATTGACTCAATTCTTTGGCAAAATCGACGATGCCGGTTTTGTCGGAAACACTGATCAGTGCACGTTTGATGACTGCCATAGTAAAACCTCTGTTGAAATGTTGATTAGATAGGCCAACTAAATCAAAGCACCATAATTAGCCGCAATCAAAATCTATGAAAACCTGTAAGGGCAAAAGTATAATCTTTGTGCTTGGGCTTAAAACCATAGACATTGATAGATTTTCATCGCGGCTAATTATGCTTTTGACTTAGAATTCCAAGGCCTCCAAAAACTGTTTTTCGAAAGCAGGGGTGCCAGAGAGTGGAAAAGGCTGAATCGTATTCATCAGATTAGCCAATCGCTGTTGACCGTCTGTAGCTGTCAAATAGGCTTGTAAGCCCGCCAGCACCCCATTTGCGACAAAGGAGGTTTTATCTAACATGGCCTCCGGCAGCAAGGCAACCCTTTTCAAAACCTCAACAGGCAAAGCCGTCCCGAGCGCTCCGGTAACCAGGACCTGTGATACACCTTGCGGAGTGAAACCGCCTTTTGCCAAGAGGACGTCGATACCGGCCCGAACCGCACCTTTTGCCAGTTGAAAGTTGCGTACGTCATCCTGGGTCAGAAGCAACTCGCCACTGGCATCTCGATGAAAACAGATTGACCATGCGCCCTCTTGCTCTACAAGGTATCGGCCCAGATTTGTCTCGACCTCATCAGCAGCAAGGATACGCCCTGTTTTATCGATCAAACCACCCTGTCGCGCTACGGCGACCAGCGCAGCCAGGCCGCTACCGCACAGACCGCGCGGTGTACCCTTCCCGGCTACGGTGAGTTGCAGACGATCATCGATCAGGCGAACATCGGTGACCGCGCCATCAGCCATAATCATCCCCGAACCGATGTTGCCGCCTTCAAAAGCAGGGCCAGCAGCAGCCGAAGTCACCCACCAACGCTCACCATCCCAGAGAGCAAGTTCTGCGTTGGTGCCAAGATCGAGCAACAGAGTTCCGACCGTAACATCCTGCAATCCAACCAGACAGGAGACCAAGTCTCCGCCAACGAAACCTGTCGCCAGCGGGAACATCTCCAGAGGTGAAGGAACACCGAAGTCCAGGTCACTAACAGGAATGTGCGCCAGGCCCTTATAAGGAGACCGGTGCGGGGGGAAAAGCAATGAGCCCACGGGTAAATGCTGCAACAGGCAGGACATGCCGGGATTGCCTGCTGCAGCGAGGGAAATGACAGCCTCCACCTTACAACCTGAGCTGTCGAGAAGTTCGGCAATTAACAACCGGAGAGCATCGACAAGAAGTGATTGCAACCGCTCGCCACCATCGTCATGGGCCTTTTGCAAGCGCGCGAGGATATCGACACCCTCTTCGCGCTGAGGGTTCGCGACCTGCTTTTCGGCCAAGCTCTCGCCGGAGGCTGAGAGCAAGCGGCCTGCCAGAGTTGTGGTGCCAAGGTCAAGGACGACGAATCGCTTCATTATGGTGTCATTCTATACGTTGAAGGAGAAGATTTAAAGATTAACGGGAACCCGAGGAACCCGCTTGCTGATATTGCAGAAAACCTCATAGGTGATCGAGCCGACCTTGTCCGCCCACTCTTCTGCGGTGATGATATCGTCACCATCCCGACCGAGCAGAGAGACCTGGTCACCGACCTGAACGTCAGGGAAGCTGGTCACATCGACAAGGATCCAATCCATGCAAACAGTGCCAACAACAGGAGCCCGCCGGCCATGGATCAAAACTTCGCCACGATTGGTCAACAGACGATTGTAGCCATCAGCATACCCCACCGGGATCGCCGCTACTCGTGACTGCCTCGAAGTAACAAAACGGTGACCGTAAGAGATGCCCTCCCCGGAAGGAACGTCTTTGAGTTGGGCCACCTGGCTGACGAAATGCATGACCGATTGCTGAGTGAAGGGATGGGCAAAAGGGCCTCCCGTCAAGCCGCCGTACAAAGAGATCCCGGGCCGAACCAGGTTGCAGCCATTGAGTTTCCTGCTGTAGATACCGGCGCTATTGGCAATATGTTTATAAAAGGGCCTGAAGCCAGCTTTTTCGACTCTCGCCACAACGGCAGAGAAAGCCTCACATTGTAAAGCCGTCAAGGGCTTCTCCGGCTCGTCAGCAACGGCCAGGTGGCTCATAACACCAGACATGTTCAGGCTCTTCAGGTTCTTCAAAACAGGCAAGACTTCATCGAGCCTGTCGACCCGAAATCCAAGCCGCCCCATACCGGTATCCACCTTGAGGTGATAATCGATACTTCTTCCGGCATCGCGGGCCGCGCTATCCAACCTGCGGGCGCAGGCCAAATCGTAGAGAACCGGAGTTAATTGATATTCAATAACGTCAGCTTCCTGACCGGGGAAAAAGCTACCAAGAATAAGAATCGGCTGTTCGATTCCCAGCTTACGTAATTCCACACCTTCCTCAACGAGAGCCACACCGAACAGCTTGGCCCCTGCTGCGGCCAGGGCCGGCGCGACAAGGCCCACACCATGGCCATAGGCGTCGGCCTTGACGACGGCCAGAACCTCACACCCGTCACCAACGGTTCGTTGGACTTCCTGGAAATTATGCCGTAGAGCGGCAAGGTCGATTTCAACTCTGGTTGGGCGTGTCACAGACATGAAGAACTCCGCATGAGATTGAAGAGAATCGACATTAGAGCATACGCCTTCAACAGGTGTAAAGAGTGAAAGGTTGACACACCGCAGGCAATCTTTTAGGCTGTCGATGAGTTAAATAGAAAGGTTATCTTATGTGTCTGAATGATGGTCATTTTCTCCTGGTCCAGGGCGATCAGGAAACTACGTTGGAAGACGTCGCTTCGCTGTTGGTTGTGAAAGATAAAGTACGCCTGGTCGACGTGTTCGGCAAGCATCGCGATATAGATGCATCAATCCAGGAAATCGATTTACTGAACAACCGGATTGTTCTGGGCTGATCGGAACCGTCCTTACATCTGAACCACCGCTAGGGGAGTAAGCTTGCTGAGAGCTTCGTTCGATAACGAAGCGACCCTTAGAACCTGATCCGGATCATACCGGCGTAGGGAAGCGGTCTGGTCAGCAACGAGCATTCCCGTTAAACGGGCAAGCGCCGTGGCCACCAGCCTGGGCGCGTTTTTGTTTTTTGGAGAAGAGAACAATGATTCAGGGTCTCTACCTGATTACTCCACAAGGTTCTGACGAACAGATTCTGCATGTCGTCCGCGAGGGGCTGCGTGGTGGAGTTCGCGTGGTGCAATACCGCGACAAGGAACGTTCGGCCGATGCGAAGGTCATGCTGGCGCGGCAACTGGTACAACTCTGTAAAGAGGCCGGAGCAACCTTCCTGGTCAACGATAGCGCGGAGCTCGCCGTTGCCTGTTTTGCCGATGGCGTCCACCTGGGCCAGGATGACGGTTCAGTTCACGATGCCCGAAAACTGCTTGGAGAGAATAAAGTGATCGGTGTTTCGACCCGTAGCGTTGACCAGGCTCTCAAGGCGGAGATGGCTGGTGTCGACTACATCGGCATCGGCAGCATTTTTCCCACCAGGACCAAAGACGATGCCGAACTGGTTGGTCTGGAAACCTTAAACAAGGTTCGTCGTGCCGTAAAAATCCCGCTGGTCGCCATCGGCGGTGTCAATTGGACAAACGCTTCCGATGCTCTTGATGCAGGAGCCGACGCGCTGGCTGTCATCTCGGCGGTCTCAGAGGACCCAAACCCGGCCCTTGCAGCAAAAGAACTGGCCCTGCTTTTCAACTGCAGGAAGCCATCGGGAACAACCAGAGTCATGACGATTGCCGGCTCGGATTCCGGCGGCGGCGCAGGTATCCAGGCCGACCTTAAGACAATCACCCTGCTTGGGTCTTTCGGAGCCAGTGCCATCACCGTATTGACGGCACAGAACACCCTCGGCGTACATGGGCTCTCTCCGGCATCAGCAAGTTTCGTTGCCAAACAGGCCGAAGCGGTCATAACTGACATCGGCGTCGATACGATTAAGACCGGTATGCTCTACAGTGCTGAGATCGTCACCACCGTCGCAGAGCTTATACAAAAGCACAACCTGCTTACAGTCGTCGATCCGGTCATGATTGCCAAAGGCGGCGCAGCCCTTTTAAAGCAGGACGCAGTTGAAGCTGTCCGCTCACAGCTCTTACCCTGCACCTATCTCCTGACACCCAACATCCCCGAAGCTGAAGCCTTGACCGGGAAAGAGATCAAAACGCTGGAGGAGATGGAGGAAGCAGCAAAGGAATTGCAAGCCATGGGGGCCCGCCACGTTCTGCTTAAAGGTGGTCACCGTGAAGAGGATGCCATCGATGTACTCCTCGCGGGCACATCAAGAACAAGACTGGCGGCAGAGCGTATCGACACGGCAAACACACATGGTACCGGCTGCACCTATTCAGCAGCGCTTGCGACTTTTATCGCCCAGGGGCAGCCACTGATCAAAGCCGCGGCGTCAGCCAAGCTCTTTATCAAAGAAGCGATCCTTCATGCAGCACCTTTAGGTGGTGGGCATGGACCGATCAACCATTTCGCTGGTGCCAAGGCTGTGCGGGATGCGGAGCGTGAGAAATTACAGGATCGTTGAACCATAGAGAGCACGAAGGACACGGAGATATATCAAAAAAGAGGATAAGCATTTAACGCAAAGGCGCAGAGAGTGACAAGAAAGGCGCAAAGGGCCCTTAGCCCAAGGTAAAAAAACCAATTGAACACAGGTAAAACCTTAACTTTACTTATTAACTCTATTAACTCTTTGCGTCTTTCCCAGATTCTCTTGGCGTCTTGAGTGAGCACAGCGAACGGGCGTTAATCTTTTATATTTTCAAATCAGTATCTCGCAAAAAACACATACGAAAAAAGAGGATTCATGAAAACACAAAGCACACTGACCCAACTAGAACTCGCCCGCCAGGGCGTTGTTTCAGACAAAATGAAGCAAGCCGCAGCAACCGAAGGTATGGATCCGGAGATCCTGCGCCAGCGCATCGCCGAAGGTACCGCGATCATTTGCCATAACAACAAGCACACTAACGGCATCCCGTTAGCGGTTGGCAAAGGGTTGCGCACCAAGGTCAATGCCAACATAGGCACGAGCAAAGACGACACCAGCATCGACAAAGAGCTGGAGAAGGCCCGCGTGGCCGTTGCAGCAGGCGCTGATGCCATTATGGACCTCTCCACCGGCGGACCGATTGATGAGATCCGCTCCGCCATCATCAGTGAGACCACAGCCTGTATCGGCTCGGTACCGCTTTACCAGGCCGCAGTCGACACGGTGACCCGCAAGGGCAAGGCGATGGTCGACATGACCGCCGATGAGATCTTCGAAGGGATCATCAAACACCTCGATGACGGCGTTGACTTCATCACCGTGCACTGCGGCGTGACCCGGGCAACCGTCGAGCGTATGGACAACGAAGGCCGCATCATGGAGGTCGTTTCCCGCGGTGGTTCCTTCACCGTTGAGTGGATGACCCACAACAATGCCGAGAACCCACTCTTCGAACAGTTCGACCGTCTGCTGGAAATCGTCAAGCCTTACGATGCCACTCTCTCTCTCGGTGACGGCTTCCGCCCCGGTTGCTTGGCTGATGCCAGCGACCGCGCCCAAATCCAGGAGCTGATCCTGCTCGGCGAGTTGACACAGCGCGCCTGGAAAGCCGGCATCCAGGTGATGATCGAAGGCCCTGGTCACGTGCCTCTGAACCAGATTGAGATGAATATTCAGCTGCAAAAGCGCCTCTGCCACGGCGCACCTTTCTACGTTCTTGGCCCGCTGGTCACTGACATTGCCCCGGGCTATGACCATATCACCTGCGCTATCGGCGGCACCCTGGCTGCGGCGGCCGGCGCCGACTTCCTCTGTTACGTCACCGCCAGCGAGCACCTCGCTCTGCCAACGGTCGAGGATGTCCACGAAGGTGTTATCGCTTGCCGCATCGCTGCCCATGCCGGCGATATCGTCAAGGGCGTACCCGGCGCCATGGAGAAGGACATCGCCATGGCGAAGTGCCGCAAGGAGCTTGACTGGGAAGGCCAGTTCGCCATCGCCATGGATCCTGAAAAAGCACGCCGCATAAGAGCCGAATCGGGCGTTGATGAAGAGCACGGCGCCTGCACTATGTGCGGTGAATTCTGTGCTTACAAGGTGATGAATGAGAGAAAAAGCGGCGGGTCGGAGGCTGGGGGCTAGGGGCTGGAAGAGTCCTCTCTCTTTTCCCCATAGAGCTAAAAGTTCAAGAGGGGCGCTTCCAACCGGAAGCGCCCCTCTTTTAATGTCAATGGTCTAGCCAGCCCCCAGTCTCCGATCTCCAGCCCCCGGTTATTCCCCAAGGTACGTATAAGACACCAGCATCTTATCCAACAGTTCAATAAAATGGCTGGTCTCCTCAAATGAAACCTGGCGCGTTGCGACTTTCTTTTCGAGTGTTTCTTGTACCTGTTTGAGAATTTCCGGGCCCTTGTACTGGACGTACTTAAGGCTCTCCCAGGTCGCATCACCCTTAATGATCGAATCAATCTTGTACTTGGTTTTTTTGTTGAAAGAGATATGCACCGCGTTGGTGTCTCCAAAAAGGTTGTGCATATCGCCGAGAATTTCCTGGTAAGCACCGATCATGAAGAAGCCGATGTAGTAATCTTCCTCCGCCGACACCTTGTGCAGCGGCAGATACTTGGTGCGGCCGTGCTCGCCAACGAAGCTGCTCACCTCGCCATCGGAATCACAGGTAATATCGGCAATCGTTGCCATAACGTCCGGCTTCTGACTGAGCCTTTGCAGCGGCATAATCGGAAAAAGCTGATCGATCGCCCAGGAGTCCGGAACCGATTGAAAGAGCGAGAAGTTGGCAAAGTAGGTCTGTCGTAAGCTCAGATGGAAGGCCTGCAAGTCATCGGGAACTTCACGCATGCGCTCTACAATTTCGTTAATTTGGATGAAGATCTTGTTGCAGAGCCACTCGGCAAGAGCCCGGTCGTGCAGGGTCAGGTAACCCAACCGGAAGAGACTTACGGCCTCCTGGATGAGTTGCAGGGTATCGTGATAATCCTCACGCAGAGAGTGCCGATCGAGGCTTTTGTGGATATCGTAAAGCTTCTTAACGGTCGGCGAGAGCTTTTCAGCTTCCTCGATGACATCTTCATAATCAGGCAGGGCGTTCTGGGTATTCGTATTGAGGATATTGGTGATCAGAACCGAATAGTGCGCGACGATCGCCCGTCCAGACTCAGAGATGATATTCGGGCAGGGCACATCCGCCTCTTCACAGATGTTTTTCACCTGGTAGATAACGTCATTGGCGTACTCTTCGATGGAGTAATTGACACTTGAGAAGTAGCTCGACTTCGAACCATCATAATCGACACCCAGGCCGCCACCAACATCGAGGTATTCAAGGCCCACCCCCATTTTCTTCATCTCAGCGTAGATCCGCGCGCCCTCGACCAGGGCATTTTTAATCTTGTCGATCTTAGTGATCTGACTGCCGATATGGAAATGCAGCAGTTTAACCTCGTCGAGCAGATCATGCTCTTTGAGCAGGTCGATGGCCGCCAGTAGTTCGGAAATTTTCAGACCAAACTTCGCATCACTACCGCCGGAGGTCGCCCATTTGCCCGTGCCCTTTGCGGAGAGTTTAACCCTGATACCGAGCTTCGGCACGATACCGATTTTCTCCGACAGGGTGATAATCTTCTCCAGCTCAAAGAGTTTTTCAACCACAATAGTGATGTCGTAGCCGATCTTGTTGGCGTAGAGAACCGTCTCGATATAATCGTTGTCTTTGTAACCGTTGCAGATGATCGGCAGATCTTTACCGGTCGCAAAGGAAATCGCCGCCACCAGTTCCGGCTTGGAGCCAACCTCGAGGCCAATATTGTGCCGCTTACCAAACTCGGTGATTGCCTCGACGACCTGGCGTTGCTGATTAACCTTGATCGGGAAGAACGTCTGGTATCCAGCCGGGTAATCGTATTCCTCGATGGAGTTTTTAAACGCCCGGTTGATCCCGGCAATCCGCCCCTGCAGTACGTCCATGAAACGAAGCAGGATCGGCGGTTTAATCTTGCGCTTGATCAGATCGTCGACCAGGGTGCGCAGATCTATGGCATATTTTGAGTGCGGCGAAGGGTGAACACAAACGTGCCCTTTGCGGTTTATCGAGAAATAACCGTCACCCCAGTTTTCAATGTTGTAGGCTTTCTGCGCGCTCTTGATTGTCCAACGTTCCATATTCATCACCCGATAAGAAGTAGGGTTTCTACTTCTTTCTAAATAGACAAACCTCGAAGAGCACGAAGCTCACAGAGAAAAAATGACACTCTTTTCGGTTTAAACACTTAAGATCCTATCTTCGTGCGCTTCGTGCTCTCTGTGGTTAACAATTTACCCTTCAGGAAAGCCGCCCATTTTTAACGCAAAAGGCAAAGTGTGTGAACCAAGGCGCAAAGGAAGCAAAGTATTTACTGTTTATGTTTCATAAAATCAAAAAGAGTTACTTTGCGACTTGCCCTTATTCTTTGCGTCTTTGCGTTACGCCCTTCGTGCTCTTCGTGGTCAACTCTTTACCCTTCAAGAGAGCCGCCCACGGAAATCTTCATAAACAAAGCTTCTTACAGCCTGCAACTCGCCGGTCTCTGGCTCATAAGTACACAGATGCGGATGCTGAACACCATTAAACGTGGTTGTCTTAACCATGGTGTAGTGTGCCATATCGAGAAAAGCCAACCGGTCTCCGGGTTTTAACGAAGACTCGAAGGACCAGTCACCGATAATGTCGCCAGCCAGACATGATGGACCACCGAGTCGATAGGTCTGTGCTTTGACACCTGGGTCATAACCGCCTGCGATCTCCGGCCGGTAGGGCATTTCCAAGATATCCGGCATGTGGCAGGTTGCCGAAACGTCCAGAATCGCCGTCTCAATCTCTCCGGGAACAACGTCGAGAACCTCTCCAACCAGCAGGCCCGTGCCGATCGCTATAGCCTCGCCCGGTTCGAGATAGATCTCGACGTCATACTTGTCCTTGAGATACCGAACCAGATTGATCAGCCCCTCAATATCGTACCCCTCGCGAGTGATGTGGTGCCCACCGCCAAGATTGATCCATTTCATCTGCGGCAGGAACGCGCCGAACTTCTCTTCAAAAACCTCCACAGTTCGCGCCAAAGGTTCGAAGAGATGTTCGCAAAGAGTGTGGAAATGCAGCCCCTCAATACCCTCCAGTGACTTGCCTTCAAATTCGCTGCGCTTGATACCCAGCCGCGAGTTAGGCGCACAAGGGTCATAAAGCTCGGTGTGACCTTCCGAGTGCTCCGGGTTTACCCGCAACCCGATCGACACCCTGCCCTGCTCTTTTTGCCACAGCGGCCGAAAACGTTCCAGTTGATTGAAAGAGTTAAAAACCAGGTGATCGGAGATCGACAGTAGCTCGATGACATCCCTCTCCTTGAAGGCCGCGGCAAAAGAATGTACCTCGCCGCCAAACTCCTCGCGGCCGAGGCGTGCTTCCCATGGTGAAGACGCACAAACACCCTGCAACGTCTCGCGAATCAGCGGGAAGGTACTCCACATGGCAAAAGCTTTCAGTGCCATGAGGATCTTCGCCCCGCTACGTTTTTGCACTTCGTCGAGAATGGCCAGATTATGACGCAGGCGGCCAAGATCAACGACGTAGGCCGGAGATGGAGCCAATTTCAAAATTTTCGGGATATCGATACCGATCAATCTAACACCTTATTCAACGCAAAGACGCCGAGGGGTAAACCAAGACGCAAAGAAACAAAGAATCTTTAAAGTTTTAACCAAAAAGGAAGAGGCCCTCTTTGCGTCTTTCTGTCTAACTTTGCGCCTTTGCGTTAAAAGATACCACTAAAGCACAGGCCAATCCCCACCCTCAACAACCACGTGCGGCAAGCCCATCGGCCCGACCTCATCAAGGAAAGGCTGCGGATCGAACTGCTCCATATTCCACACGCCCGGCTTGTGCCACTTACCGGTCAGCATCATGATACCACCGACGACCGCCGGTACACCCGTTGTATAACTAATCGCCTGGGAGTTGACCTCTGCATAGCACTTTTCATGATCACAAATATTGTAGATATAGACCTGCTTGCGCTGGCCATCCTTGAGGCCCCGGGCAATCACGCCAATACAGGTGCAGCCCTTGGTTAACGGGCCGAGCGAGCCGGGGTCAGGGAGGACCGCTTTAAGAAACTGCAAAGGTACGATTTTCTGACCATTGTACTCAACCTCATCGATACGCGTCATTCCGACATTCTGCAGCACTTCGAGATGCTTGAGGTAGTTATCGGAAAAGGTCATCCAGAACTGGGCCTTTTTGATGGTCGGGATATGCTTGACCAACGACTCCATCTCTTCGTGGTACATGCGATAGATGTTCATCGGCCCGACACCTTCTGGAAAATCGAAGGTCCGCTTGGTCGCCAGCGCCCCGGTCTCCACCCAGTTGCCATTTTCCCAGTGACGACAGGCAGCGGTCACTTCGCGTATATTGATCTCAGGGTTGAAATTGGTGGCGAAGGGTTGGCCGTGATCACCGGCGTTGGCGTCTATTATGTCAATTTCCTGAACTTCATCGAGGTAGTTTTTTGCGGCCAGAGCCGTATAAACATTGGTCATACCCGGATCAAAGCCGCTGCCGAGCAGAGCCATCAGCCCTTTTTCACGAAAACGTTCCTGGTAATCCCACTGCCAGCGGTACTCGAACTTGGCTGTATCGAGAGGCTCGTAGTTGGCCGTATCGAGATAATCGACCCCTGCTTCCAGGCAGGCATCCATAATCGTTAAATCCTGATACGGAAGCGCTACGTTGATTACCAGTTTCGGCTTTTCCTGGCGAATTAACGCTGTCAGTTCTGGAACATTATCCGCATCAACCTGGGCCGTTTTAATCACGGCACCTTTGATCTCTGCCGCGATCGCATCACACTTGGACCTGGTGCGTGAGGCCAGAGTGATAGAAGAGAAGATATCAGGGCGTTGAGCGCATTTATGAACGACAACACCGCCAACGCCACCGGCACCAATAATCAGTACTTTACTCATTTAGAAACTCCTTTGGGTTCATACTTGAGAGCCCGGTATTCAGAAGTCAAATATCAATCTGCACTTTTCTCTCTAATCTGTATCCTTTGTCAACAGAAAAACAAGCACAGAGACGGCTATAAATCCAATTCCCTTGGGCATGATGATGATGTATGGTTTAGTTGTTCACTACCTGAACCCAGACAATTATGTCAGCCATAAACGGAAGAGAACATGAATATGCGTATTAACTTTTCACCTCTCATTTGCACGTTAACCCTTCTTACCCTGACGGCCTGCACTATGACTCAACAACCGCTCGGCAATTCTGAAGCTCCCTATCCACCAGCAAAACCTGAGGTCGGAGATATTTATCATCTGCCCACCGGTGTCAAAGTCAGCGCTGAACAGATGCAGGCCGCAATAACCGATGTTCGAATTGTCTACGTCGGGGAAACTCATGACAACCCAGCAGCCCATCGCCTGGAGCTCGAGGTTCTCAAAGCCATGGCGGAACGTTATCCCGGCCAGCTCAGCCTCGGTATGGAGATGTTCAACACCGGCCAACAAGAGACTTTGGATCAATGGACGGCAGGAGCTCTCAGCGAAAAAGAATTTCTGAAGAATTCGTCATGGTTCAGCAACTGGCGCATGGACTACGCCTATTATCGTGACATTCTAAATTATGCTCGCGAGCAACAGATTCCAGTTGTCGGTCTGAACGCGACCCGCGAACTGGTTAAAAAGGTTGGTAGAAATTCGTTTGAAAGCCTGGACGAGGAGACCCGTTCTCAACTGCCGGAGATCGACCTTGAAGATCCTTACCAGCGCGCCATGGCAGAGGCAATTTATGCTGACCACCGCGGCGGCAAGGCCATGTTCGACGGCTTTTTACGCATCCAGACACTCTGGGATGAGACCATGGCCGAGAATATCGCGCGCGTCATGCAAGAGAAAGGCTCTGAGCACCGCATGGTGGTCTTGGCTGGCGGCAACCACGTCCGCTATGGCTTCGGCATCCCCAGGCGTGTCTATCGCCGCCTGCCGACATCTTACATGCTGGTCGGAAGTCGTGAACTGGTCGTCCCAAAGAAGAAGCAGGGCAAACTGATGGATGTCAAGATGCCCCGTTTTCCCATGCCGTCCTACGACTACCTGGCTTTCACCGAATACGAGAGCCTGCCCGGTGAACGCGTCAAACTCGGCGTGCGTATGAAAGAAGAGGATGGCAAGGTTGTCGTGGAGGGCGTTGTGCCTGGTTCAACGGCCGATCAAGCAGGTGTTGTGGCTGGAGATGTCATTGTCTCTATGGGTGATGCTGTCGTTGAAGACAGCTTTGACCTGATCTATGAAGTCAATCAACGCGTCAGCGGAGACCAGGCGGCCCTGATTATTGAACGGGAGGGTGAACAGATCAATCTCGACGTCACCTTCGTCCCGCTACCTAAAGCTGATGAACATGGCATGGGCAAGCACAAAGAATAATCTGGTTATCTACTTCACTCCAGTAGCTATTGTCAGGATTTCTCTTTACCACCCGTTCGTTTCTCTCACTAGAGACACAGAGGGCACAGAGAAGTCCTGATTGTTTTTTGAATTTCTCCCTGTCCTCTGTGGTGAAAGGTTTTCTTTGAATGACCCTCACTTGAGTAAAATGGATAACCAGAAAATATAACAGACCTCACTAACTCATATAAAAAACAAGAAAGAGCCGCTCAGTTGACTGAGCGGCTCTTTCTTTTATGTCTCACTGTTCCGCGCAAAGCGTCCCGCGCAGCCTTCTTTTAAGCTTTCCCAGCACTCCCCAGAACAGCCTCATTCTTGTGATTAAGCAGCTTGATCAATTCCTTACGCGCCGCACCGAGGTATTTGCGAGGATCAAATTCACCGGGATTGTTGGCCAGATACTCACGCACCTTGGCGGTAACAACAAGTCGGCCATCAGAGTCGATATTGATTTTGCAGACAGCACTCTTGGCCGCTCTGCGCAACTGCTCTTCCGAGACACCGACAGCACCTTCCATCTTGCCACCATACTGGTTGATCAGGGTTACGTAATCCTGGACGACACTGGAGGCGCCATGCAGTACAATCGGAAAGCCAGGAATGCGCTTTTCGATCTCTTCGAGGATATCAAAGCGCAGCGGTGGTGCTTCTTCGCCCTCTTTCAGCTTGAACTTGAACGCGCCGTGACTGGTACCGATAGAGATCGCCAGGGAGTCGACACCCGTTTTCTTGACGAAGTCCTCAACCTCTTCAGGCTTGGTATAGGTCGACTTTTCGGCAACCACATCATCTTCAATGCCGGCCAGTACACCGAGTTCACCCTCAACGGTGACATCAAACTGATGAGCATATTCAACGACCTTTTTGGTCAGGGCAACGTTCTCTTCGTAAGGCAGATGAGAGCCGTCGATCATGACCGAAGAGAAACCATTATCGACACAGGATTTGCAGACTTCGAAAGAATCACCGTGATCGAGATGCAGACAGACAGGAAGTTCAACACCCATCTCATTGGCCATCTTCACAGCGCCCATCGCCATGTAACGCAACATGGTGGCGTTGGCATACTCACGTGCGCCCTTGCTGACCTGAATGATCACCGGAGAGCGACTTTCTACACAAGCGGTCACGATCGCCTGCAGCTGCTCAAGGTTATTAAAATTGTAGGCAGGTATGGCATAACCACCCGCCATCGCCTTGGCGAACATGTCGCGAGTATTGACCAGCCCCAAATCCGAATAATGTACCTTGTCGCTCATCAGTAAAGCCCTCCCTGTGGATGTTTCAGAAATCGTTTTTATAAACAAACCTTAATACCAAGTTATCCAAAACAAGTCCAGAGCAAACTCTGATAATTCCTCCGCTAGACGTTGCATATAATACGTCCCTGTTCTAGGATTAAGATGGCTCTTCAACAATCAAAACATGAAGCAGAACGGGGAAGGAAGAACAATGGATTTACGAAAACACGAGAAATATTTTTCAGACTGGAAAGAACGTGAGGAGCTTGCTGAAGCGATGCTCCCGATTATCGGCCGGCTCTACCGGGATCATGGCATTGTCATCACAGTCTACGGCCGCAGCCTGGTGCACGGTTCCATGGTGGACATACTCAAAGCCCATCGTTTCGCCCGACAGATTCTCGAAAATGAGCTCTCAGTGCGCGACACTTTCCCGGTTTTACTGGCCATGGAAAACCTTGACCTGGCCCCCTCAAGAATTGACATCGGCAAACTGACCGTTCGCCTGCAAGCACAAGAGCCTGGGCAAGACGTATCGATCTTCGTCCGCCAGGAGCTCTCCAAAGTCAACACCGGGCAAACATCTTTGCTCAGCGAACCCCGTGATGTGGTCCTTTACGGTTTCGGTCGCATCGGCCGGCTGCTGGCCAGGATCCTTGTCGACAAAGCCGGCGGGGGCGACAAGCTACGCCTGCGCGCGGCAGTTGTCCGCAAAGGCGACGATGACGACCTGATGAAACGGGCCAGCCTGCTGCGCCGTGATTCGGTGCATGGCCAATTCAATGGTGCCATCACCATCGACGAAGAAGAGAATGCGATCATCGCCAACGGCAACATGATCCGTCTCATTTATGCGGACGCCCCTGACCAGATCGACTACACAGAGTACGGCATCCAGGACGCCATATTGATTGACAACACAGGCAAGTGGCGTGACCGCGAAGGTCTTGGCCGTCATCTGCAAGCCAAGGGCATCAGCAAGGTCATTTTAACCGCCCCGGGCAAGGGCGATCTTCCCAACGTGGTTTTCGGTGTGAACAACGAGCTGCTGACCGCTGAGGAAAACATCTTCTCGGCAGCCAGCTGCACCACCAACGCGATCGTTCCGGTTCTGAAAGCTGTCAACGACCGCTACGGGGTTGTCAACGGCCATGTCGAAACCTGCCACTCCTACACCAACGACCAGAACCTGATTGACAATTACCACAACAATCACCGCCGCGGACGCAGCGCGCCACTCAATATGGTTATCACTGAGACCGGTGCTGCGAGCGCTATCGCCAAGGCCCTGCCCGAGTTAACAGGAAGACTGACCGGCAACGCCATCAGGGTGCCAACTCCAAACGTTTCTCTGGCAATTCTCAACCTCACCCTGAAGAAGAAAGTCAGCCGCGAAGAGCTCAACAGATATTTGCGTGACGTCTCTCTCGACTCACCGCTGCAGAACCAGATTGATTACACCAATTCTCCAGAAGCCGTTTCCAGTGACTTTGTTGGTTCTATATATGCCGGGATCGTTGACTCGATCTCGACGATCGTTTCGGAAGACCGGATTGTTCTGTATGTCTGGTATGACAATGAATTTGGTTACAGCAGTCAGGTGGTGCGTTTGACGCAGAATTTGGCGGGGTTGGAATTGCCTGTTTTGCCTTTTTAACTTTCCTGGTTATCTATTTCGCTCCAGTAAAGCATCGGAGAACGTGAAACAGGAAAAGCAATCGACCTGACTCACGCCCGTTCGCTTTGCTCTCTTGAGACGCAGAGAGCGCAAAGTAATAGATAAGCGAATGGGGACTCACAATTTGTGTGTCCCCATATCAAAGAGCAAAGTCAAAAACAAAAAAATTAGGTTTTTACAGCCGCCAACACAAAAACCGGGTTGTAAGCCTCGAACATTTTATAATCCGTCAAAGGACGTGTCCGTGAAATATTAACCGTCGTCACTTCCAGCTCGTAGCCAGCGTTCTCAAAAAACTCGGTTGCGGCATTCAAAGTATCTAAAGTAACAGCATTGAGAACCACACGCCCCCCGATCGGCAGACGACCGTCCGCCGCATCAAGAATTTTCCAGAGATGACCTCCGGAGCCACCGATGAAGACCCGGTCCGGATCAGGCAGATCATCCAGACAGGCAGGCGCATCGCCGGCAACCAGAGTGATATTGCGCGAGTTGAATTTTTTCAGATTTTCCTTGAAGAAGGTCAGACACTGAGGATTGCGTTCTATCGCAAAGACTCGACCGTTCGGCATAAGATGATCGGCCTCAATACTGACGGAACCGGAACCGGCGCCGACATCCCAAAGAGTCATATCCTGACGCAAACGTAACTTGGCCAGGCTCACAGCCCTCACCTCTTCATGGGTGATCAGTTTCTTGACCGTAGCAAAATCCTCGTCCGGAATACCCATGCAAGGACCGATGCCGTCACCGCCGGCCTCATATTCTTTGATCAGGATCAGAACATTCAACGCGGCGGCCGGTCTTTTGAGTAAACCCTTGAGCTCGGTGTGCGTGATCGTCTCTTCAGCCGTCCCCAAATTTTCACAGAGATAAGCCGTGTAACCGTCCCGGCCTCTTTCAATCAGCTCTTTTGCAATCACCTTGGGGGTATTCACATTGTCGGTGAGAAGGGCCACTTTGTCATGAGCCACAATCTGATCGACAGCCCCCTTCAGTCCCCGCCCTTGAGTTGACACAAACACGGCATCGTCCCAGGGCTCGCGAATCTTG
Organism: Deltaproteobacteria bacterium IMCC39524; assembly: GCA_029667085.1. Taxonomy (NCBI): domain Bacteria; class Deltaproteobacteria; species Deltaproteobacteria bacterium IMCC39524. The sequence continues at coordinate 123,168 of JARUHJ010000007.1, read as the reverse complement.
GCAAAAGCGTACTGGGCCGAGCTGACATTCGGCACGAACTCTAAATCGGCATCAGGAAGGTTGCGCAGCAGGTAACGACCGATACCGAAGAAAAGAGGGTCTCCGGAGGCCAGCACAACAGCTGACCCTGTGCACTTTTCCAGGCACTCAACCACCGGCGCCAGATTATCTCCGGTCGCCATGGTTTTACCGGAGAAGTCAGGAAACAGCGCCAGCTGCCGAGGGCCACCGATCAGCAACTCCGCCTGAGCGACCAGCTCCAAAGCCCTGCGGCTGAAACCTTCCTGGCCTTCAATTCCAGCACCGATGACATAAATAGTTTTCATCTGCCGACATCCTCCTTAAAGCTTCTGATCCGTCTGATCAAGAAGCGCCAACTTTATCTGTTTGCCTCTTTCGTCGTCAAGCCTTAGCAACCTGTCGGACTAACCATGAACTGGCTGCTAGACGCTGCTTCAGCCGTCCTGATGAGAGACCCCATTGAGGAGTTTCACAACCGAATTGCCGCCTTCAAAGTAGTCAATAATATTCAGGCAGCCAAAATCCTGCTCAATAGAAAAAGCCTGCTGCAGGGGCGCACCAATGGCATCGAGCAAGATAATCCGATTAACCCCTCCATGAGCGACCAGTGCGATGTGACCACCCACGTGCTCTTTAAGGATCTTCCTAAGGGTGGGACGAATACGATTCGCTGCATCCTGCAGACTTTCGCCTCCCGGCACCTGGAAGTTCACCAGGTCTTTAAGCCTTGCCTGCCAATCATCAGGGTAGGCCTCGTGAAGTTCAGCCCAGGTCCGGCCTTCCCAGTCGCCGACATGCAATTCCCGTAACGCAGCATCAGTGACAGGCTGCAGATTGTGTGCTTCAGCGATAAGTTCCGCACAGTAGCAACTGCGATCCAGGTCGCTGCTGTAAACTGCGTCAACAGGATTGCTGGTCATATGATCTCGAACGCGAGCGGACTGTTGCCGACCCAACGGAGTAAGCGGCACATTAACCTGGCCGTTATAACGTTTCTCTTCATGTCCTTCAACCTGGCCATGACGCACCAGAAAGAGCCGTGTTCGTTGCATTATAATTCCTCTATAAACATTCAGTCGTTCACGGAATCGTCATTTGTAACATCAGGGATTTCATCGGGCTCTAGAGCCATGGAGATCAACTCCCACAGCTCCGCGTGCCCCTTTCGGCTTAACACCGAAAAAGGAGTAAAGAGCTCAACCGGAAGTCCGGTGCTGCTTGAAATCTTTGCCAGACAACGCCCCAGTTCATTACGACTGACCTTGTCTATCTTTGTCACGACAGGAATGGTGGGGATCGCACTCTCCTCCAGCCAATCGAGAAATTGCAAATCTTCCTTGCTCGGTTCACGGCGAACGTCGAGAAGCCAGACGACAGCCTTAAGGGTGGCACGCCCCTTAAGGTAGCCATGCACCATCGGCTGCCACTTTTCGCGTACCGAGCGGGGAGCCCGGGCAAAACCATAGCCTGGCAGGTCGACAAAATACAGCTGGTCATTAATCGCAAAATAGTTAAGCAATTGCGTCCGCCCCGGAGTCGACGAGGTACGAACCAACCCTTTGCGATTCAGCAAACAGTTGATCAGGCTACTTTTACCAACGTTACTACGTCCGGCAAATGCGATTTCCGGCCATTCTGGGGGGGGACAACTCGCCAATGCGGGAGCACTGGTTATAAAATCAACACTATGCACAATCATTATTTACGTCTCATTTTCAACATTCTGACTTCTTAATTATCTGCTTTTACGCCGCACATCCTACCACATAGCCACAGAATCACCCAACTTTCTATAGCCCCCATAAGCCACTGAGATTTGGGCCTAGTATGCCAAGTTAACTGGGAAAAAGCGTTGATTTTTTTTATGAAAGCTGATATCCAATATGCTGTCAATGGGATTTGATGCTTCACTATTTTCTAAGAGGGGTGCTTGTCGTCAACTTCAGCAAGCCATATATTGCCGAGGATTCCCACAGCGGCAAAGCCCTCGAGGCGCCCGGACTACAACAAAGATCATTCGAGGAGACGCGCCTCGAATCAAAGTCATGTATAAATACCGCTTGGTTCAGTTTTAATTACAATCTTTTGTCTAAAAGGAGTGCCGTGAAATGGGAGTTCGCATATGCATGCGCTTGATAGCAATCCCCCTATTGACTATCTTGTGCCTGGCAACATTCGCCAGTGCCGACCAGGGCCGCCCCGGCCGTCTGGTTACCCTCGACAACAAGGAAATCGTTTTTGACAGCATCATGGATCGAGATATTGTCAAAGGATGGTGGAACGGCTCAGCGATTAGCGTGCCCGTAGACACCGTCACCGAAATCACCTTTTTTGAAGCACCTAAGGTTGATTACAGCATCATCGGTAACGACATCAAGACCGGCATCATGGGTCTAACGCGCCGCAACGATGGCAAAAAATTCGTTCTGCACGATGCCTTCATGCCTGCGGACTGTAATTGCAGTTACATCACTTACACCTACCGCAATCCTTTCACGGGAGAAAGCTTGCAAGCCAATGCAGCGATCGACGGGCTGCAGAAAATTATTTTTGAAGACGGCGTACGCTGATTTCAAAAAAGAGACAAACATAAAAAGCGGGGCTGAAAAGCCCCGCTTTTTTTATTGCACTGCATTGCGCAAACTCGTTCACTAAGGTATAAATTCAAAGGTAAGACACTACAAACCCTATCAGCGCTTAATCTTGAAGGAGGCTTCCACCAATGTTCAGCAAAGACTTGCTCGACGCAATGAACGAGCAGATGAAAAATGAGTTTTTTTCTGGTTATCTCTATCTGGCCATGGCCGGATACTTCGAAGCAGAAGACCTGCCTGGTATCGCATCATGGATGAGAGTCCAAGCTCTCGAGGAGCTCACCCACGGCGAAAAATTCTTCAATTTCATATGTGAAGCCGGCGGCCGCTCAGACATGCGCGGATTCGATGCTCCACAGAACGACTATAAATCACCCCTTGATTGCTTCGAATATTCTCTCAAACACGAAAACTTTGTGACCGACAGCATCAACAAACTGATGGATCTTGCCCGTGGCGACAATAATCACGCGGCCCAGATATTCCTGCAGTGGTTTGTCACAGAACAAGTCGAAGAAGAAGCCAGCTTCGGTTTGATCGTGAAAAAGTTGCAACGCATCGGCGACGACGGCAACGGCCTGCTGCGCCTTGACGAAGAACTTGGGCAACGAGTGTTCGTTCCACCTGCAGCGGAAGCGTAATCATCACAAGGCTTATAAGAAGCGACAAAAAAGAAAAGGCGGATACCTTAATCCGCCTTTTCTTTTTAAACTGACCTGAAAAAGTAATTTTTCATTTGGCAAGTTTGTAATTTCTGCTAATATTCCCCGTCTTTGAAACGTATACACCATTAACTCAGGAGGATTTACATGTTTGATAACATCGATTTGAAGGACGCTGTTCGCCGTGCCATGCAGACAGAAAAAAATGCCATGGATTTTTACAAGCGTGGTGCCGAGATGATGAAGAATGCCGAAGCCAAGAAAGTATTTGAACTCCTGGCACGCGAAGAAAGCGAGCATGCCGAATGGTTTTATAACGTCTATCCCGGCGATGATATCGCTGATTTCAAAGCATTTCTGGACTCAGGCGCCGATCAGGACTCCGAGTGGATGAACGAGCTGAACGAAGTCAAAGCCGCTGACTTCAACGAGCGCAAAGCAATGGAACTGGCTATGGCAAAAGAGAAAGCCCTGGCCGAGCATCTGCGTGCTCTGGCTGAGAAAATCGACAATCCTGAGATCCGCGCGGTTTTCGAGCAGAATGCGACCTCGACCGACCACCATTACCAGATCATTGAGTCTGAGTATGCGCGCCTCATGGGCATGGTCCACGAAACAGACATGGACACTTTTGTGCGCGAATAGCAACACCATCTTGACAACACAATAAAGGCCGGAGGCTTATGTAGCCTCCGGCCTTTTATTTTTCACTTCTCTTCTCTCACGGCTTCCCGCAATAACACAACAGCCGAGCCATCAGGCTATTTCCCGCTATGCTTTCTTTTCGTCAAGCCGTCACGCAAAAGATCTGCCACATTTTCCACTGGCACAGGCTTACTGAATAAATAGCCCTGCATCTCATCACAATGCTTTTCCTTGAGCATGTCAAACTGCCCTTCTGTTTCAACCCCTTCTGCAATAACCTTGAGATCAAGGCTGCTGCCCATAGAGATGATCGCGCTGGTTATGGCCGCATCGGTTGAATTCTTTTCGATATCCCGCACAAAGGTACGATCAATCTTCAGGGTATTCACCGAGAAGCGCTTGAGATGGGCAAGGGAGGAATAACCTGTGCCGAAATCATCGATTGAGATATGGATCCCCATATCACGGACCTGTACCAAAATACCCACAACAAAATCCGGGTTCTGCATAATTACCGTCTCGGTGACTTCGAACTCGAGACACTCCCCCGCAAGCCCTGTCTCTTCGAGAACCGTCGCTACCGCGGTGACAAAGTTCTTTGCCTGCAGTTGGTAACCACTCAAATTAACTGCGACGCGCACTTTTGGCAGTCCCTCTTCCTGCCACCGCCGGTTGTCTTGGCAGGCTCGCCTCATAACCCATTCGCCGATCGGAACAATCAGGCCGGTCTCCTCAGCAAGGGCAATAAACTCTGCTGGTGAAAGCAAACCAAGCTCGGGATGCTCCCAACGAATCAGGGCTTCCAGAGCCGTGATCTCACCGCTGAGCGAATCAATTTTCGGTTGGTAAAAAATACGGAATTCTTCCCGTTCAATCGCCCGGCGCATGCCATTCTCAAGCGTCATCCGCTTTTCGGCATCCTGATCCATCGCGGGATCATAAAGCTGGTAATTGTTGCGCCCCTGGGCTTTCGCCTGGTACATGGCCGCATCAGCTTTCTTCAAAAGCTCTTCAGGTTCATCATCATGATTTGGATAGATACTGATGCCGATACTGGTGGTAATAAAGATTTCATGTTCATCGGCCTGCACCGGCTTGGCAAGAGCCTTGAGAATCTTAGTCGCGACCTGTTCAGCGTCTAACACACTGTTAAGATGGACGAGTACGATAGAGAACTCATCACCACCGATGCGGGCCACGGTGTCAACCTCGCGGGTACAACGGCGTAAACGCCTGCCAACCTCTTGCAATAGGAGATCACCGACAGCATGGCCCAAAGTGTCATTTATAATTTTAAAACGGTCCAGGTCCAGATAAAGAATACCGCACTGATGTTTTTCACGTTTCGCACGAGCCTGCGCCTGACGCAACCTGTCCGCGAACAAGAGGCGATTGGGCAAATCCGTCAGCTGGTCATGATGAGCCAGGAAATGGAGTTGCTCCTGGGCTGTCTTTCGAGCGGTGATATCCCGGCAGATCACCCAGACGGCACCGGCCTCATCGTTCTGGAAGCTGCAGGTAATCGTCCCTTCAACATCGACGGTTCCTCCAGCCTCAGTCTTTAAACGGCCCTCCAGAGGCTCTACCTTTTCCCCCCTGGTTGCTTTCTCAACCTCCGCCATGCACTTGATCCGCATATCGGCATCAATGACATTCTCGAGTGACAACTCGGAAATATTTGCGCGATCATAGCCGAGCACACGCTCCCACGCACGATTGGCATAGAGAAATTGGCCATCAGGTTTCACACTGAATATCAGGTCATTTGCACCTTCGAGAAATTCCTTGAGCCGCGCTTCGGTTGCCTGTACCTGGGCATGACCACGGCGCAGAACATTCATGAGATAGTTACTGACCACGGTCGTAATGGTGTTCAGCAAACTCACCCAGAACCACATCAGCGCCAGGAAGAACGCATGGTGATGTAATCCAGTGTCAATAAAGGGCATATTAACGTATGGGATGATATCGAGATAAGCACCGGCCAAGATGAAGAAATAGCAACCGCCAGAAAACATCCCGAGCAGATAAACCTGGGCACGGCTTTCAATCAGGATGGCGGCTTCAAAGGTGACCAACAGGTAAACCGGCCAGAACCAACTGGCCACGCCACCACTCAAATGGACAAGCAAGGTGACGCAAAGATAATCGAGCATGACCTGGAAGTGGCCGCTATAGCGGAGTCCGGCCAGTTGTTTGTGATTGACGAAGAAGACGGCATTGTAAGTCAGGATGAGTAACACTCCAACCATCAGACCAACCAACTGCGGAGTGGTCAGAAACCAGCCAAAATCGCTGAAGACGTAACCGACCCCGGCGCAAGCACCATAAACAGCAACGAAGACCAGGAAAAGCCAACGGGCTTTGGCAACCAGAAGAAACCGCTCGTGACCTTCAAGCAGAGCAGTCTTCATGTTGCTGTTCTGTAAATATTTGCCGAGGCTGTCGACCCAGTTTGCCGATGACTGAGCGTTTTCTTGTTCAATACGACTCATTCTGACAAGACCCCCATTTCAAAACAGAGAAGAGAAAGATGTTTAAATATAAATAAAAATTTATTAAACATCTAGAAGAAACTATAGCTTTTGGGCAATTGAAGACACTCCTGAAGATTAATATCCTTCTTGCAGGAAGACACCTTTGATCCAATCTGAAAACGAGATTGGTCAAAAGGCGAACTTATATTTCACATCTTCAGTTATATCACTGTCATTAGAGTGTTCTTATGATACGATTCACACTAGAACCAATGCAGAAAACGCATCTATGAGGTACTTTTTTGCTTAATTCAATATCTTAGATATATGCTTAGTCAAATTGGCATAGATTGTGAAATTAGAATATACGAAAACCAATATAGGCCGGTCAGTCAAGCTTAAGTTATGCTGGTGACATAGTGACATAGCGAGACCCGGTAACAACAAAAAGCGGAGGCATATCAATCATGAAAAGCTTAATCAAGTCAGTAATCTTTCTTACCCTGGTGACCTTCATTGCAACATCAGCCCTGGCTGCCGAGGGTGGCAACCCACGGAAAGGCAAGCACCTCTTCAAAAAAACCTGCAAAACCTGTCATTCAAGTGGCGGTGAAGGCGGCGAAGTCACCCCAATGACCAAAACCCAGTCTCAGTGGGACCGCCTTTTCGACAAGAAAAAGCATGACGAAGAGGCCTGGAAAAATCTTTCGGAACAAGATTTGAAAGACATTCAGCAGTTCCTGTTTGATCACGCGGCAGACTCTCCTCAGCCACAGACTTGCGGCTAAATAGTTTTCGAAGGAGATCTAGCTCGGATCCAATGACCCTGCTGGAGGCTCGACCATGAAAGTTGTCCTGAAATCGCTTAAGGTCTCTTGTTTAACCCTGTTTTTTGCGAGCCTGATTACAATCACAATCGCGCAAGCTGCAATCGAAGGGGGCGATTCCAAGGCAGGCAAGGCCCTGGCAAAAGAGAAGTGCAAGTATTGTCATCTGGCCGGAAGCGATGGCGGCACCATGACGCCACTCTCGAAGACTCAGAAACAGTGGGAGCGTTTCTACAAGAAAGACAAGCATAACAAGCTTGCACCGGGAGCCTGGGACAAGATTTCTTCAAACGAACTTATTGATATCATACAGTTTATGTATGATCATGCCGCAGACTCTGCACAACCGGAAACCTGCGGCCAGTAGATTTTCACTATTTTATTAGGAGGTACCAAGATGCAGAAGTTTCTTTACCTGGTTATGGCGACGCTGCTGGCTCTGCCGATGACCACCTTCGCGGCGGGCCAAGAAGACGCCATGATCTCGGAGCTGCAGAAGCAGATCCAGGAGTTGAGCGAAGAACTTGAGGAGCTGAACGATCGTGTCGATGGCGCTGAGCGTCACGCGACCCTCGATCGCATTGAGTTCAGCGGGGACTTGCGCTCCAGAGCTCACAGCCTGCACTACAATGATGTGACTTTTAACCCAGGGATTCAGGTTGATTTCACGGATTTCTTCAACAAAGCGGCAGTTTGGCAGACAGACCCAGGTTCGGGTGCTGCGCTGAATACACTGTTTACCAACTTGGCTAAAACTGATCCTGAAATGTTCACAATGCTTCAGCAAATGATGGGCGCATACATGATGGATCCAGTCAACAATGCTCCTGGTGTTGGGAATTTCAGACTTGCAATAAATCCCGACACAAGCGACATCAACAACGACATCATGTACGACTCCCGTTTACGCCTCAACATGAAAGCTAAGGTGTGGGACAATGTTAAGTTTTCTGGTCGTCTGGCCATGTACAAGAACTGGGGTGATTCTACCAATTCTCAGGTTTTTGATTCCTGGCGAGCCTTCTCCATGGACGGCACCAACGGTGGGAACACTAACGGTGACGCCCTTCGCGTAGATCGCGCCTACATGGACTGGAGCAATATCGCTGATACGGGCATGTACCTCTCCATCGGTCGTCGTCCCTCCACTTACGGCCCTCCCACCGAGGTCCGCGAGAACGAACTGCGCGGCGGCACCCCGACCGGTAACGTCATGTTCCTCAACTTTGACGGCATCACGGTTGGCCGCAGCCTCGAAGACCTGACCGGCATCGAAGGCATGGTCGCCCGCTTCTGCTACGGCCAGGGTTTTGAGTCCGAGTGGGGCAACGGTGAGCTTTTCAACGACCTCAGAACCACTAAAGACACCCATTTTGCCGGCTTCAACTTCGACCTGTACAATGATGGCCAGAACTTCTTCCAGACCACTATCTTTACGGCCCAGGACATCAACGACGGCTTCAAGGGAACCATCGCTTTCCCGACTCAATATGCCGAGCTGTTCGCTCCAACGCTGTACAAGGACATGCAGAAGTTCCCCAACTTCAACTTTGAAACCCGCTATCAGCCCAGCACTACGATCGGTGATATCAACCTCGCTGGCATGGTCTTCTCCCGTGCTGAAGACAACGGCATTAAATGGTTCACCTCTGTCGGTTGGACCCAGATGCGCCCCAACGGCAATGCCGGCATGTTCGGCGGCATGGGCACCGATGCAGTTTTCGAAGCCGAGCTCTCTGCTGACGGCACCGAGATCTATATGGTTCCGAAAAACGCCAGCGAAGACAAGAACCGCGACGGTTACGGCTTCTACGCCGGTGTCCAGGTTCCAGCGCCCTACGGCAAGGCCGGCCTGGAGTACAACTACGGCTCCAAATACTGGACCCCTTTCACCCAGGGCCAAGATGACTCTCTTGGCAGCAAGCTGGCCACCCGCGGTCATGTCGGCGAAGCCTACTATATCTTCGACATTAACCCGAAGATGTTCATCAAGCTTGCTGGTCTCTACTACGACTTCGAGTACAGCAACAGCGGCTCACCGGTTGGCAAGCCGAAAAAGATTGACGACATCCAGGATGGCACTGCTTACTCCCTGTTGCCCGTCATCGACACAGCTTATGACCTGAATGCTTCTCTGACAGTGCAGTTCTAAGTCAGACCGTTCTTCTTGGGGGAGAGGTTCAACCTCTCCCCCACTTATTTGGCGATATTAATCTATATATCGATATATTATGTTGGTTTGCCAAAGACCATTATTCTGGTAAACATAAATAATCTTACAAAACTCTAACCAGCGACACACCTTTCTTTTTTAAGGAGAAACAACCATGAAAAAAGCGTTTATGTCAGGCGTACTCTGCAGCGTCCTACTACTCGCCCTGACTGCAGCCACAGCGCTGGCAGTCGAAAACGACCACTCCTACTACCTTCAGGGCCCTCTTGATACTGGGCCGGAAGTAACGGCCAAGTGTCTTAAGTGCCACGAGAAGCACGCCAATGACTTCATGAAGACCACTCACTGGACCTGGGCTCAGGAGCAAATGGTTGACGGTAAGAAAGTTGTTCGCGGCAAGAAAAATGCGATCAACAATTTTTGCACTTCAATCTCCGGCAATGAGCCACGCTGCACCAGCTGTCACGCCGGCTACGGCTGGACAGATTCCAGTTTCGACTTCACCGATTCCAGCAAGGTTGACTGCCTGGTCTGCCATGACACTACGGGAACCTACGTTAAAGAAGCCACGGGAGCAGGCAACCCTGCCAAGCGTGTCGACCTGGTTTACGTCGCCCAGAGCGTTGGCGCACCAAGCCGTTTCAACTGCGGCACCTGTCACTTCTATGGTGGTGGCGGAGATGCGGTCAAGCACGGCGATCTCGACTCTTCCATGGAGTATCCAAGCCGTTCTGTTGATGTTCACATGGATGCCGATGGCAATGACTTCACTTGCCAGGAGTGCCACGTCACAGAAGGTCATGCGATCCCCGGCAACTCACTCGGTGTTTCACCGGGCGGTACCAGCCATTTCTCCTGCGCCAAGTGCCATGAAGACGCTCCTCATGCCCAGAGCAGACTGAACAAGCACGCAGAGGACATCTCCTGCCAGACGTGCCATATTCCGTTCTACGCCAAAGAAGTCCCCACCAAGCTTTCATGGGACTGGTCAACGGCCGGACAGGACATTGAAGCTCCTGTAGATGAAAACGGCAAACACTCTTACAACAAAAAGAAAGGCCACTTCACCTGGGGTAAAATGGTGACACCCAACTACCTCTGGTACAACGGTAGCGCCAGCGCATACAACCGTGGCGATAAAATGGACCCGTCGAAAATGACCTACCTGACTTACCCTAATGGCGATATCAAGGATGAGAAGGCCAAGATCCACCCCTTCAAGCTCCATTCAGGCAAGCAGATCTATGATTCAAAGAACAAGTACTTCATCACCGCAAAAGTTTTCGGTGATGGCGGCTACTGGGTCGACTACGACTGGGATAAGGCAGCTCGCCTCGGCATGGAGTCCAGCGGTCTTGCCTACAGTGGTGAATATGGCTTTGCGCCCACCGAAATGTACTGGAGCATCAACCACATGGTTTCTCCCAAAGAAGATGCCCTGGGTTGCCTGGACTGCCACGGAGACAACGGCCGGATGACCTGGGAAGACCTCGGCTACAAAGGCGACCCGATGGACAACCCTAAATTCGCAAGATCCAAATAAGCGCCCTTAACTTGTTTGGCTTACGGGGACCGGCAACTGTCGGTCCCTTTTTTTATTCGGGCCTACATAAAAAAGCTATCTGATTATCTACTTCGCTCCACCAATAGCCATAGGGTCTTAAACTTTTTTTGAACAGGGATATACAGGATGTATAGGATAAAACCATAAGAACCAAACATTAGTGATTTCTCCACACTCCGAAGGTTTTGACTTTATCCTGCTTATCCTGCCTATCCCTGTTATTAATATTTCTTTTGACCTTAAAGCCTCTTGATTTGTAAGGATAGAATGGTTGTCTGCTAACCTTGATCAGTTAGTTGAGTGAAGTAGATAACCACAAAACTATTTAACGCAAAGGCGCAAAGGGGGCAGAGAAAGCCCGCAAAGAAAACCATCTCAAAAAGCGAGGACAAACTCCCTTTGCGTCTTTCCTTGCTTATCTTTGCGTCTTTGCGTTGAGCTTTTCCTATTCTCGCGTAAAGACGTATTCCCTTAGTATGGGCAATAGGTCCGATTAATTTGCGAGAATGCCGTATACGGCAAGAGTCTGTAAATCAGTTGATTTTTCCATGGATATGGCTATGATGATGGCACAAACAACTCTTTCAAGGAGTCACTCCCATGTTCGGACTTGGTACAACAGAACTGATTATCATCCTGGTACTTGTCATGATTATTTTCGGTGCCGGCAAATTACCACAGGTTGGTGGTGCGCTGGGTAAAGGCCTGCGCAACTTCAAGGACGGCGTCAAAGAAGGTAACGAAGAGAAGTCTGAAGAGGAACCTGAAAAAATCGATGATAAAGAGCAGGACAAATAGTCCGGAGCTAAATAGTTAACAACAAAAAAGCGACTCCCTATCAGGAGTCGCTTTTTTGTCGGATTTTAAACTTGTTTCGATTAGTAAGTCGCGCCCTGTTGGGGAGCAATCGTAACAACCACCCGTCGATTCAGCTGGCGTCCGGCCTCCGTTGCGTTATCAGCAATCGGCTGACCTTCACCAAAACCGATCACCTGCATGCGCGTAGCATCGACACCCCGGCCGGACAAAGCATTCTGAACGCTCATGGCACGACGCTCAGAGAGCGTCTGGTTGTAGCTTTCAGCACCAGAGCTATCCGTATGACCGGCGATCTGGATCGTCGTCTGAGGGTACTGCACCAGAACCTTGGCGATACGATCGATCTCCGTATAGGCTCCGGCCTTTAAGGTTGACGAGTTAACCTCGAAGAGGACATCACTCTTGAAGGTAACAGCGAGAAGATCGGCATTGCGCTGGATATTAGCCGCATCACTCGCAGCAAACTGCTGACGAAGCTCCGCTTCCTGGTTATCCATATAGCGGCCGATGGAACCACCGGCAACGCCGCCGAGGGCCGCTCCGATGCCTGCGCCGACCAGCGTTGACTTGGTGTCGCCACCAATAACCTGCCCCAGACCGGCGCCAACGGCCGCGCCGATACCGGTGCCATAAAGAGCCCCTTTTTGAGTGTTATTCTGAGGCGCAGCACAACCCCACAGAGTTACCGCAACCAGGACCAGAACTGAAATTCGTTTAATCATAAGCATGAAAGACCTCCCCTTCAAATTTTAAGGATTCAAGATATAGTATGGACAAACGTCTTGACGACAAACAACGCGCTACCATCTAAAGGCATGATATCTTACTGACGATAACTTTGCCACTTCTACGAATCATATCAGCAACTTTACGACAGATCGCACGAAAAACAGGGTAAACAGGCAGAAACAAGGCTTCTCGCCCTTGCCTTGTTATGGACCGCCGTGCTAATTTTCTTCTTTGCTTTTTTAGACGAGATCAAGCCTTGGAGGTTTACCTGGAAATGAAAATTACTCGTACCGAAGTCGAGCATGTCAGTCGCCTCGCTCGCCTGGCATTGAGCGCAGAGGAACTCGATTCTCTGACCGGAGAGATGGATGCAATTCTCGGTTATGTTGAGCAGCTTGCCGCTCTTGATACAGAAGGCATCGTCCCCACCGCCCACGCCGTGCCGATGGAAAACGCCTTTCGCCCTGACGAGATAAAAGACGGGTTCACCCCTGAACAAGCCTTGAGTAATGCTCCTGACGCTGCAGAGAGCGCCTTCAGGGTTCGCCGAGTCATCGAATAAACATCTTCTCTACGGACAAAATATTATGACGGTTTATGATCTAACTCTCTCGGAGTTACGCGCCAAACTGGACAAACGGGAAATCTCGTCTGTCGAGGTCACAAAGACTTACCTTGACCGCATTGCGGCGACCAATCCGGCCCTCAACACTTTTATCACCATCTGCAACGAAACGGCGCTCGCAGAAGCGCAGGCCGCTGATCAAGCTATCGCCGATGGCAAGGCACAAGCCTTGACGGGGTTGCCAATCGCTGCAAAAGACATTTTCAATACCGCCGGATTGCGTACCACCTGTGCGTCGCGCATTCTCGATAATTACGTCTCCCCTTACGATGCTACGGCCATTGCCCGCATCAAAGAACAAAAAGCCGTCATTGTCGGCAAGTTGAACATGGATGAGTTCGCCATGGGCAGCTCCAACGAGAACAGCGCCTTTGGCCCGGCTCGTAACCCCTGGAATCAAGACCTCGTTCCGGGTGGCTCTTCAGGTGGCAGCGCAGCCAGTGTAGCCGCGCGCCAGGCGGTTGCCGCGCTCGGCACAGACACCGGAGGGTCGATCCGGCAACCGGCGGCACACTGCAGCGTCGTCGGCCTCAAGCCGACCTACGGTCGGGTCTCCCGTTACGGCGTCATTGCCTATGCTTCATCACTGGACCAGGTCGGTCCGGTCACCCGCGACGTTCGCGACTGCGCCCTGATGTTGCAAGCCATCGCCGGCTACGACCCGGCAGACTCCACCTCCGTCAACACCCCGGTCGCTGACTATCAAAGCAACCTGACCGGAGACCTTAAAGGGTTGAAGATCGGCCTGCCGAAAGAATACTTCATCGAAGGCCTGGATGACGATGTCCGCAAAGCGGTCGAACAGGCCGCAGACAAATACCGTGAACTGGGCGCAGAGATTATTGAGGTCAGCCTCCCGCACACCTCTTACGCGGTCGCCTGCTACTACCTGATCGCAACAGCAGAGGCTTCCAGCAACCTCGCGCGGTACGACGGCGTACGCTATGGCCTGCGCGCCGAGAATGCCGATAATCTGGTCGATATGTACATGCAGACTCGTGCGGCCGGATTCGGTTCCGAAGTCAAGCGTCGCATCATGCTCGGCACCTACGCCCTCTCTTCGGGTTATTACGATGCTTATTACCTCAAGGCACAGAAAGTCAGGACCCTGATCCGTCAGGACTTCTTGAACGCCTTTGAAACCGTAGACGCGCTCTTGACGCCGGTGGCACCAACCCCTGCCTTCGCCTTGGGAGAGAAGGTCAACGACCCGCTGCAGATGTACCTGTCGGACATTTACACGATCCCGGTCAACCTGGCCGGCACCTGTGCCATGAGTCTGCCCTGCGGTTTCTCGACAGACGAGCGACCAATCGGCCTGCAGTTGATCGGCAAGCCTTTCGATGAAGCAACTCTTTTGCGCACAGCCCATGCTTACGAGCAGGCGACGGAATGGCACAAACGGAAACCAGAATTTTAATGTCTCTATAAACACAAAAGTTTAAACGCAAAAGGGCTAAGAATATGAGCCAAAGTTACGAAACTGTCATCGGCCTGGAAGTGCATGTCCAGCTGACCACCAACACCAAGATTTTTTGCGGCTGCTCTAAAGATTTCGGCCAAACACCCAACTCGCAGACCTGCCCGGTTTGTCTCGGCCTGCCCGGCGCCCTGCCCGTCCTCAACCAGAAGGTCGTAGAGCTTGCCATTAAAACCGGCCTGGCGACCAAATGCCAGATCGCACCACGCTCTATCTTCGCACGCAAAAATTATTTCTACCCGGACCTGCCCAAGGGCTACCAGATCTCCCAGTTCGAACTGCCGATCTGCGAGCATGGCTGGTTGGACATCGACCTCGACAATGGTGAACGCAAACGGATCGGGATCACCCGCGCTCACATGGAAGAGGATGCCGGCAAACTGATCCACGGCGACACCCCGCAAACAGCAGGGAGCTCGCTGGTCGACCTCAACCGTGCCTGTACACCCTTGCTGGAAATTGTCTCGGAGCCGGACATGCGCTCTGCTGAAGAGGCCATCGACTACCTGAAAAAACTACATCAGATCGTCGTTTATCTCGGGGTTTGCGATGGCAACCTGGAGGAAGGCAGCTTCCGTTGTGACGCCAACGTCTCGGTGCGCCCCTACGATCAGGAAGAGTTCGGCACCCGCGCCGAGTTGAAGAACATCAACTCCTTCCGCTTCATTAAGCAGGCCATCGAGTACGAGGTCGAACGTCAGATCGATCTGATTGAAGGAGGCGGCAAAGTCGTTCAGGAAACGCGACTCTTTGACAGCGACACCGGCATGACCCGCTCCATGCGCGGCAAGGAAGAGGCTCACGACTACCGCTACTTCCCAGACCCGGACCTTGTGCCGCTGGTCATCAGCCCGGAGTGGATCGAAGAAGTGCGGGCCACCCTCCCCGAGCTTCCGGAGGTAAAACGCGGCCGCTTTGTCGAAGAGTTGGGGATGTCCGTCTACGACGCCGGGGTACTCGCATCTGACCGTGCTCTGGCTGAATATTTTGATGCTTGTGTCGCCCTCGGCAGCGACGCCAAAAGCTGTGCTAACTGGATCATGGGTGAGATTTTGCGCAAGCTCAAGGAATCTGATACCGAGATTACGGACGTGCCGATCACGCCAGAGCTTCTCACCGGCTTGCTCGCCCGCATAGCAGACAACACAATCTCCGGCAAGATCGCCAAAACCGTCTTTGAAAAGATGTGGCAAAAGGGCCAGACCGCTGATCAGATCATAGACGCTGAGGGCCTCAAGCAGGTCACAGACACCGGTGCCATCGAAGGCCTGGTCGATGAGGTTATCGCCGCCAACCCGGACCAGGTCGCTGAGTACCTGGGCGGCAAAGACAAGCTGATCGGCTTCTTCGTCGGCAAGGTCATGCAGGCCAGCCAGGGCAAAGCCAACCCCGGCATGGTCAATCAACTACTGAAGAAAAAACTCACAGGAAACTGAAGACAATGAGCAATTGCGCAGCATTCCCCGACGCGGG
Source organism: Deltaproteobacteria bacterium IMCC39524 (assembly GCA_029667085.1). Lineage (NCBI taxonomy): Bacteria > Deltaproteobacteria > Deltaproteobacteria bacterium IMCC39524. The sequence continues at coordinate 107,079 of JARUHJ010000007.1, read as the reverse complement.
TGGTATTCGACCCATCAAATACAACGATGGCGTTCTCAGCCTGATCGACCAACGTCTCCTGCCGACCGAAGAAGTCTGGCTGGAATACACAGACTACCTGGCGGTGGCCGAGGCGATTCGCAGCATGGTCGTCCGAGGAGCCCCGGCGATCGGCGTGACCGCAGCCTACGGTGCGCTCTTCGGGGCACGTGCCATAGAGACCGAAGACTATGCCGAATTTGTGAAAGAGTTTGACCATGCCTGCGAAGTTCTAGGGGCAACCAGGCCGACAGCGGTCAACCTCTTCTGGGCTCTGGACCGGATGAAGAGCCTGGTACAGGCTAACCCCGAGCAGCCTGTAGGCAACCTGAAGATCGCTCTTGAGTACGAGGCCATGGCGATCAACGAGGAAGATATCCGCATCAATATGAATATGGGCCGCCACGGGGCAGCGCTCCTGCCTGACAAGGTACGTATCTTGACGCATTGCAATGCGGGGGCCCTGGCAACGGGCGGTTACGGTACAGCCCTGGGAGTCATCCGCGCCGCAGTCGCTGCCGGCAAGGAGGTTGCTGTCTTTGCCGATGAGACCCGTCCCTTCCTGCAAGGTTCTCGGTTGACCGCATGGGAATTGCAAAGAGATGGCATCCAGACCGTTCTGATCTGCGACAACATGGCGGGCTACCTGATGTCGAAGGGCGCCATTGATGCGGTCATTGTGGGTGCCGACCGGATCGCGGCCAACGGCGATGTTGCAAACAAGATCGGCACCTATACCGTTGCCATTCTCGCCAAGGAGCACAAGATCCCTTTCTATGTCGCGGCGCCGACCTCGACGATTGATTTGCAGCTCACTGACGGCTCACAGATTCCGATCGAAGAAAGAGATACGCGCGAAGTGACCCACATCGGTGAGCAACAACTGGCGCCTACAGGTATTGCTGTCTTCAATCCAGCCTTTGACATAACACCAGCGCGCCTGATCAGCGCCATCATCACCGAACATGGTGTCGCCCAAGGGAACTACACAGAGCAACTGGCCGCTTATGTCCGGCAGAGCGGATAAATGACCTGATGACCTTTTCAGAGATTCGGACATGGCTGGAAGAACTCTTGACCGGTGATGAAAAAGCCCTTGCGGAGACTGCCAGAAAAGCTGGCTTTGCAGAACCGGCGAAGACCGCAACCAACCTGGTTCTTCTACAGGGAATATTTACAAGGCCCAAGCTTGTCATCAACATTGCCAAGCATGCGCTGACAACTGCCGATCCCGACCTGGCCCTCAACAATCTCGAGCGTTTAAGCGGTACAGTTAAAAATGAGCGACTGACCACGATCCTGAGCCACCCCATACCATCAAATCAACTCCTGACAATTCTTGGTGCTTCACCCTTCCTGGCAGGGCTGCTCTGTCGTAGAGCCAGCTTTTTTGAAGGGCTGTTTGTTCAATCCCAGATAGAGCAGACAAAAACCGAAGAACAAATGTGTGTTGAACTTCGTCAACTGATCGCTGATACGGCAGATACAGCGGCATTGCATCGTGGTCTACGCATTTACAAAGGCCAGGAGATGTTGCGTATCGGCGGTCGCGACCTGTGCGGGCTTGCAGAGTTGGAAGAGGTCACGGATGAGCTCTCCTCACTGGCTGCAGCCACCCTGCAGAGGGCATTCGAAGTCTGCAGCGTTCAGCTTCAGTCCGACTATGGTTTGCCCCTTATCGATGCCGAGGACGATGAAGCGCCGGAGACCGCAAAATTCACTGTGCTTGGCATGGGCAAGTTCGGCGGCTGCGAACTGAACTTTTCGTCTGATGTTGACCTGATCTACTTCTACAACTCTGATCGTGGCAAAACCACCGGCGTTAACGACCCTGTTCGAGGACTGCGCAACCAGATTTCAATCCATCAATACTTTGTAAAACTCTCTGAGTTGATCAGTAAGGCGATCGGACAGGCGACAGAAGACGGCTTCGTATTCCGCGTCGACCTGCGCTTGCGGCCGGAGGGCAACAGCGGAGAGATGGCCAACTCCATCGCCGCCGGGGAAATTTATTACGAGAGCTGGGGGCAGAGCTGGGAACGCTCTGCAATGCTCAAGGCTCGCCCTGTTGCGGGTTCAAAGCCCCTGGGCGAAGAGTTGCTGGAACGCTTGCAACCCTTCATCTACCGTCGCCACCTCGACTACGCCATGATCGATGACATCAAGATCATGAAGCAGAAGATCGATCGCAGCCTGACGCGTGAGAAAGAGGGGGAGTTGAACCTTAAGCTGGGACAAGGCGGGATCCGCGAAATAGAGTTTTTCATCCAGGCGCTGCAATTGATCAACGCCGGGAAAAAACCGCAGCTACGTGAACGCAACTCCCTCAAAGCTTTGCATCTTCTCTGTGCCGAGGAGCTCATTACCACCGAAGAGCGGGACAACCTGACTGCCGCCTATCGTTTTCTGCGCACGGCAGAGCACCGCATTCAGGTGGTCCATGAACAACAGACTCACAACCTGCCAACCAGGCCCGACGAACTCACTGCGCTGGCAAGGCGCTGTGGCTTCCCTCATACCGACGCATTCATGACAGAGCTGCAAAAGCACCGGGACAATGTCACGACAGTCTTTCATGATCTCTTCTATACCAGTGAAGAAGATCTGCCTACCCAGGTCAGTCGCGAAGTGTCCCTTCTCTTTGATGACAACGCGGACCCGGACCTCTGCCTGGACATTCTTGAAGAAAAAGGCTTCCGGCCCCCGGAACCGGCTTTCGAGAGCCTCAAGATGCTGCGTCAAGGTGGCACCAAGGGTTACCTGACAGAACGGGCACATCGACGACTCGACCGTATCGCTCCACTCCTCTTCCAGGAAGTCTTGCACTGCCCGGACCCACCGATGGCTCTGGCGAACATGGAAAAGTTTCTCGAAGCCTGTCGGCGGGCACGTGGCACTTACTATTCCCTACTCGCAGAGAACCCGGAGATTATCAAGGTTCTGGTCTCGCTTTTTGCAACCAGTCAATTCCTGTCACGCAACTTTATCCAGCACCCGGAAGTTCTCGACACCCTTGTATCAAGGAGCTACGCCCAGAACATCAAGACCCTGGAAGACCTTGACCATGAGCTGACCGAATTGCTGGACAATGCTCCACACTACGAGGAACTGCTGAACACCCTGCGACGGTTCCGCAATGAAGAGTTTCTGCGCATCGCCCTCAACGATATCTATGGCCATACACCACAGGGACACACCACGACGCAGTTGTCACTGGTCGCTGAAGTCTGCTTACAAAAGGCAATGGAGATCGCTCGCAAAGAGCTGATCGAGCGCTACGGGCTGCCTTATTGTGAAGGCAATGGAGACGCGCTGCATGAGGCAACCTTTGCGATCATCGGCATGGGTAAACTCGGCGGCATGGAGCTGAACTATCATTCCGACCTCGACATCATCTTTATCTACGAAGGTGACGGAAAGACCAGACCGGTTGAAGGGACCGACCCTGATCGCTTCAGGCCCCAGACCAATCAGCAGTATTTTGCACGTCTTGCTCAACGGATTATTTCAGTGCTGACCCTGATGACCCAGGAAGGGCATGTCTACGAAATAGACACGCGATTGAGACCTTCAGGGAATCAGGGGCCGCTGGTCTCGTCCCTGCCAGCCTATCGGGAATACCACGAAGAGTCAGCGGCGCCATGGGAGCGTCAGGCGTTAATCAAGGCCAGGGTTGTCGCAGGCCACCCCGGGCTAGCAGCAAATTACGACGCACTGACAGCAGAGATTGTTTACGAACAGCCCTTGCCCGAGAATCTCAAAGAAGAGATCTACCGACTGCGTCAACGCATGGAGAAAGAACTCGGCCAGGAAAGTGCGGAGAATCGAAACATCAAAACCGGGCGTGGCGGCATGGTTGATGTTGAGTTCATCGCTCAATATTTACAACTACTTCACGGCAGGGAGCATGTAGCGCTACGCTGTCGCAATACGGTAGAGGCTCTAGAAATTCTCAGGGACGAAAACTTGCTTTCGGAAAAAGACTGTGAGAATCTCGTTATCGGCTATAAGTTCTTAAGACGCCTCGAAAACAAGTTGCGGCTGGTACATGACCAATCAATTAACCAATTGATGTCTGAGCCACTCTATCTTGCCAAACTGGCGCGGCATCTTGGCTATTCAGAGGCCACCGGTCGACCTGAACAGTTGTTCAAGGATGAGTACGCCAGAACGACTCAGACCATCCGGGATATTTTTGAACGTATCTTGAACAGCAAGGAGAGTGCTCGAGCATGATTGCGGAGGGGGGCAACAAGCATATTCTGGTCGTGGATGACGATCCTAACATTCGTCGTTTTCTCTCCGAGTCTCTGCGTCTGCACGGATATCAAGTGCACAGTTTTGAAGATGCGGAAACCGCATTGGAGGAGCTGGACAAGCACGACTTCTCCCTCGCTCTCCTCGACATCCTGCTTCCCGGCACCAATGGCTTGCAACTCTGCCGTAAGCTGAGGGGGATCCCCAAAACCAGCGAACTGCCGATCATCATGATGACGGCTTTCTACAAGCAGGCAGACCACATTCAAGATGCTCGTGAGCAATACGGAGCAACAGACTACCTGCTCAAGCCATTCCCTCTAAAAACACTCCACGAAAAGATTGACGCGTTGCTCGGGGCTCCGACGGCCGCTTCCGAAACAGGTCGTCTGAGCATTGAAGGGAATCTCTCGGAAACTGCCTTTCCACGGATCCTTCACAACCTCTACAGCTTACGCGCGACCGGTCTCTTGCACCTGGAAAACAACAACCTGAAAAAAGTTGTCTATATTCGCAACGGCTATCCTATCTTTGTCCGGTCAAACCTGGTTCGCGAATTTCTTGGCCAGATGCTGGTTCGCACTGGCCTCCTCAGCGACGAGGTTCTTGCAGAGTCGCTGGAAGCGTCCAAGCAGAGCAAGCAACGACACGGCACGGCTCTGATCGAGATGGGCTTGCTCAAGCCCCAGCAACTGAACGACGCTCTGCGTACCCAGGTGCTGGACAAACTCCTCGACATATTTTCCTGGCCGGAAGGCAAATACCGCTTTGTCCAGGCTCGTGAATTTAAGCAGGGCGTCACCAGCATTGATCTTTCTCCGGCCAATTTGATTCTTCAGGGATTGCGCGACCACGCTAACAGAGACCAGGTTTTGAAAATTCTTGAGCCACATCTTGAACATTACCTGCAACAGGCAGAGAACCCTCTTTATCGTTTTCAGGAAATCCAGCTCTCGGTCAACGAGCAGCGCATACTTGCAAGTTGCCAGGGCAATGAGACCTTGGGCGAAGTTCTCAAACGGCACCTTTTGTCACGCAAAGAGGCAGAACCTCTTCTCGCGGCCCTCCTGACGACGGGGATACTCGTTACCCGCATGGAGTCAGAAGAAGCAAAAGAGGACTTGGATTGTGATGAGACGGAACTTACGCGAGCACGCAGAGAATCCTTTCTGAAAGATTACGCCTGGATGATGGAGCAGGACTACTTTACGCTCCTCGGTGTGAGTGAGTCGGACTCACGCGAGCAAGTGCGCAAATCGTATTACAACATGGTCAAAAAATATCATCCGGATCGTTTTTTTGAGCAGGACGCACTCCCCGACTTAAAGGACAAGGTTAACGCCCTCTTTCAACATATCAGCGACGCGCATGAAACACTGAGCGATACAAAGGCCAAAGCTCTTTACCTTAACGACCGCCAGGGAGAGAAAAAAACTTCGACCACCAGCCTGGAAAAAATCCTGCAAGCTGAAACCGCTTTCCAGAAGGGCATCGTCCTCTTTAGAGTTAAAAAATACGACCAGGCACAAAAAGCTTTTGCCGAAGCCCTTGAAATCAGTCCAAACGAAGCTGAATACCTGATGTACCAGGCGTGGTGTGCTTACAAATTCAACCCCAAGGCAACGGACGTCATCATCAATGCCCGTAAAAACCTGCTGCGGGCGATAGAGTTGAATCCCAAACTGAGCCTTGCGTATCTGTTCCTGGGCTATGTATGCAAAGACGAAGGCAATGAAAAAGAGGCTCTACGCCGCTTTGAAAAGGCCATTCAATGCAACCCGAATTGCACCGAGGCCTTGCGGGAGATACGGCTGATGAGCATGCGAAAAGAAAAAGAGAAAAAAGGCTTGTTCGGAAAAATGTTCAGCTGAGAATCAAGGAGTGCCATTAACAACCGGCATGGCCAGCCAGCTGAGGCAAGGATCATCAAGAGAAATCCCCTCTCTTGCGCAGGCACACTCAATACAGGTTTTTTCTATAAAGCGTTTTAACCGTTCAAACATCTCTATGTTGGTCGGCTTGAAAAGAACTCCGATCTGGGGCTGTAGCCGGCTCGGCGAATCTCCCGCCGGAATACAATAGAGCACCTCGGAGGGAATCCTCAGAATTTCACCCGCAAGTTTTGCTTCAAGGATCAACTCTGTGCCACGAGGAATTTCTCTGGCACAGGTAAGGCGTCCGCCACGGTCAGAAAGGGAAACCAGCTGACCCTCCAACCACTCGCTCTCAATCTTCAATTCAACCGATATTTCCGTGGGCACCCGGATGTTTCTACGTGGTGTTGGAAAGAAATGAGCTTCCAGAAGGAGATACAGTTCACTCAGAGAGATGGGGGTCGTCAGAAAATCACCCTTTTCAAGAGGCATGGACGTCAACCAAACCACCTGAACATCTTGATCGGGCAATTCGACACCGCGTTCAACAAAAGCAACCGTTGCTGCAGAGAGATCTTCAACCGCGAAAAATTTCCAATCGGCAAGAATGCTGGTCAACAGTTTACTGAACTGTTGACTGCGCGTAATCACGGCAACCTGTTTTATTTCAGACTGCTTACCCCCGAGTAACAATATCAGCGCTCCCCTTATATAAAAACATCACGAAAATTAATGACAATGGCGGTACAGTCATCGATGCCATCAACTCTCCTGCTCATCCAACGCCATCAGTCTGGCCAGCTCACGATCCAGCAAGTGTCTCGGCTGTACATTGCTTAGAGCACGAATCATGCTTCTTTTGAGATAAGGATTTTCGTCTGCAAGCTCAGTCAGAAGTTGCTTCATACGCTGTCTTTTCTGGTCTTCTTGTCCCATCACGGGACAGCCGCAGTCAATGACAGGAAATTCGTTCTGGCGAGCTAACTTGATTATATCGGATTCTTCCACATAAACCAGAGGACGAATCACCGTATGACGTTTATTGTCTGCCAGAAGTTTCGGACTCATGGCAGCAAGTTTACCAACATAAAACTGATTGAGCAGCAGGGTCTCGATAAAATCATCAAGATGATGACCGAGGGCAATCTTGTTGCACCCGAGCCGGTCGGCCACGGAATAGAGAACACCGCGACGAAGGCGCGCACAGAAAGCACAGTAGGAAGAACCGGGGCGTCTTTTTTCTTCAATAATCTCTGTGCAGTTCGTGCTTTCCATATGCACTTGGAAACCACATTCCAGCAGATAATCTTCCAGAACACCTTTGCGATAACCAGGAAAGCCGGCATCCACATTCACTGCGATCAACTCGTAATTAATCGGGGCACGGCGTTGTAGTTGCGTGAGGATATGCAACAGAGCGTAAGAATCTTTACCACCGGAAACAGCAACGGCAATACGGTCGCCATCTTCAATCAGGTTGAAATCGCCAACCGCCTGGCCGGTGAGTCTTTTGACTTTGCGAAAGTGGCTATTATTGAGTAGCACTGTCGTGATCCCGCTTCTTTTGAGATTTGCAACACAGTTGCTCACTCAAGTTAATATAAGATTGAAACATTTAACGCTATAGGTCTAAACTTTTCAAGGGGAGAAAGCAACGGCGACCTTGTGGCCGCCGTTAAAAGGGGGTGTTTCTTGCGGACAAGAACTTAGTGCCGCGTCATTTCATCATTGACGCGACACTAGCCTTTTGAACCAGAACTGTGATCGGCATGAAAGTGCTTCAAACCGAAGATTTGACGGACATCTTCCAGTGCCAGATAAAGAGAAGGAATCAACAAAAGGGTGATCCCCGTCGCAAAGAGGATTCCGAAGGCCAGGCTGATCGCCATAGGAACCAGGAACTGGGCCTGGACACTGGTTTCCAGAATCATCGGCATGAGACCGAAAAATGTCGTCAGAGAGGTCAGTAAAATCGGTCGGAAACGTCTTTGCCCTGCCTCCATAACCGCATCCATCAAAGACGTCCCCTTACGGCGAACACGGTTGATGTAGTCAATCAACAGCAATGAATCATTGACCACCACGCCGGTCAGGGCAACGATGCCAAACATGCTCAGGATACTCAGGTCGTAGCCCATAATAAAATGCCCAAGAATCGCGCCGACAATCCCGAACGGAATCGCAACCATAATCAGCAGCGGCTGAGAGTAGCTGCGAAAAGGAATCGCAAGCAAAGCAAAGATGACAATCAACACCAGTTTAAAACCTTTGAACATACTCTCCATCGACTCTCTACGGTTCTTGTCTTCACCTTCCATGTCGTAGCTCAACCCGGGGTAGTCGGCCATCAATTTCGGCAAGTCAGTTGCTTTAATTGCAGCGACAACCTCTTCGGCGTTGGCAGTATGGCTGTCGACTGTCGCCGTAACATTGATCACGCGCTTCCGATCGCTGCGGTTGATTTTGCTGAAACCGCGACTCTCAACCAGGGTCGCCGCCCGATCCAGAGGGATCTCGCCACCATTCGGCACCCGGATGCGCATGGTTTCCAGATCCCAGAACCGCCTCCGGCTCTCTTCCGGGTAGCGAACCAGAACCTTGACTTCATTGCGACCACGCTGTAATCGCAAAGCCTCAGAACCATAAAAAGCACCACGCAACTGTCGACCAAGGTTCTCTTCCGTAATCCCGAGGGTGCGGGCTTCTGCCTTCAGGCGAACTTTCACCTCCCGTTTGCCCAGAGTGTAATTGTCTGTGATATCTCCCGTCCCGGGATATGTAGCAATGAGTTCTTTGAGACGTTCGGCCGCCTCATCCAAAACGGTAAAGTCCTCATGAGCCAGTTGAATATCGATATTGGCACCGAGATGAATCAAGTTCGAAACAAACGTCAGCTTTTCAACCGAGGCGATCTCTCCCACCCGTTCGCGCCAGCGATTTGAGATTTCCGTAGCCGGCACTCCCCGCCGCTCACTCGGAGTCAGAAACATGGAAATCGTGGCCAAGTTCCCACCGGCACTGGAACTTGCGCCGCCAGGGCCCCTGTCCGTTGTCGCTGAACCAACCGACGCATAGACGTGACGCATCACTGAATCAGACGCCGGGCGATCCTTATCGTAGTCGGCAATCACGTCCATGCCGGCATTAACGATCTGCTCCTGAATCCGGGTTGTCAATTCCACAGAACTCCCCGGTGCCAACTCAAGAGCAACCTGAATAACATCACCATCGACCTCGGGCATAAAGCGGAACTTGACAATACCACCACCGACCAGACCGACCCCGGCCATCAGCAAAACCGCACAGGCAGCGGCAATCGTCGTGTAGCGGTATTCCAGACAAAGCGCGAGAGTCTTCCGATAGGGGCCCTCGATGAATTTCTGCAGTGCCTGACCAAACCGTTTGCGGTTTTTATCCAGCCAGCCCAGGAAACCACCCGTGTCCTGACGAGGTTTGCCAAACGCCAGGTGCGCTGGCAAAATGAATAGACCTTCGACAAGAGAGACCAGCAGAATCGTAATAACGATCGCCGGAATGACCATGATGAATTTGCCCATGATGCCGGTCGTGAAGAGCAGGGGCAAAAAGGCTGTCACCGAAGTTAGAATGGCAAAGATAACCGGCTGAGCAACCTCGATCGTGCCATCAACGGCCGCCTGCAGATAAGTTTTGCCGGACTGTCGATGCTCGTAAATGTTTTCTCCGACGACAATGGCATCATCGACCACGATGCCGAGCGCCATGATAAATGCGAAGAGCGAGATCATGTTAATCGATACGTCGATGGCGGGCATAAAGAGCAGGGCGCCGCAGAAAGAGATGGGGATGCCAAGCATGACCCAGAGTGCCAGACGAATCTCAAGGAACAGGCCGAGGGTAACAAACACCAGGACCAGACCGATCAAAGCATTCCTGATCAGCAGGTCTTTGCGGCTTTTGAAAAGCTCAGAATTATCGTTCCAGGTCGCAAGGTCGACCGATTCGGGAAGTTGCCTGCGCTTCGCCTCGACAAACTTTTTGACCGTATCGGATATTTCCGTGGGCTTCTGATCACCGACCCGATAAACCTTGACCATGGCTGCAGGTTGGCCATCAAAGAGCCCGAACTGATCGGTCTCCTCGAACCCATCCTGAATGGTTGCAATGTCACCGAGGCTGACTTCTGTACCATCGACCGTTGTTAAAACAACGATACGGGCGTACTCATGCCCCACATAGCGGCGCTCCTTGGTCCGGATAAGGACTTCGCCCGAGTCGGCCTTGATGGTTCCACCGGGAAGATCGAGAGACGCCTGACGAACCCTTTGCGCCACCTGATCAAAGGTTAAGCCGTAGCGGCGCAGGTTATCCTCGCTGATCTCAATGGAAATTTCGTAGGGTCGCACACCACTCAAATCGACCTGGGTGATGCCGGGTTCCAGTAGCAGTTCGTCTCGAACCTGCTCTGCCAACTCGCGTAAGCTGCGCTCCGGCAGAGCACCGAAGACAACCACGGAGATGACTTCACGGCGGTTGAGAATTTTACTGACCACCGGTTGTTCCGCATCCTTCGGAAAGGTGGTAATACGATCCACCTCGCTCTTAATATCTTGCAGGACCAGATCTATGTCAGCGTCAGTTGTAACTTCCGCAATAACACTCCCGTAACCTTCAGCCGCAACGGATTTAACCTGTTTGATACCGTCAACCCCGGTCAGGTTTTCCTCGACCTTGAAGATGACACCCTCTTCGACCTCTTCCGGACCAGCGCCAGGATAAGCCACGCTAACCTGAATCCGATCAAGGGTGATATCCGGGAAGACTTCCTGTTTGATGCTGAAGCCCATGATCACGCCGCCAACGATCAGCACCAGCATCAACAGATTGGCAGCAACGTGATTCTCCGCCATCCAGCGAATAGCCCCGTTCATTAGTTGGTCTCCCGCATTTTCGGTCTCAGCAGCATCCCTTCAGCGGCTCCGGAAAGGTTGGTCAGAACGATCTTTTCATTCGCATCCAATCCGGAACGAATCAAAACTTCATCACGTTCCCGACGCAGGATATCAACCTCACGGATATGCAACCGATTTTCGTCATCAATCACCCATATGGTGTCGTTATCGTGTAGGGCACCGCGCGGCACGGAAATGACATCAGGGAGCTCCTCTCCCAAAAGTTGCACATTAACGAACATGCCCGGCAGAAGATCATTCAGTAGATTCGCTTTCTCTGTATCCTCGGTGAAAGGATCATTCACAGTGACGACGACGCGCGCCATCCGGTTGCGCGGGTCAATTTCTCCCAATGATCGGGTAAGCTCTCCCTGCCAGTGGAATGTCCTGCCACCTGATTGCAACTCAACCTTCGCGAGAGAGCCTCTCTGCTTTGTTCCTTTGCGCGGCACTTGTAACCAGACAATTTCATCGAGAGAAACCGGCACAACAATTTCTATCTGGTCTATCCCTGCCACAGTCGCCACCGGTGCTCCCGCAATGAGAAACTGCCCTATCTCGAGCTGCTCGCTGCGCACGTAACAATCAAAGGGAGCATAGATCCTGGTCCGCTGCAGATTAAGTTCGGCCTGTTTGACATTCGCCTGAGCGGCATCGCGCAGAGCCCGGGCACTTTTCAACTGGGGTTCATAGACAACCAAGGGGTTTGGCTCTAAATCGCTCTCACTGTTCAGTGAATGCCATTCCTTCCGGGCCAGGTCAGCCAGGTTCTCGTTGCGCAAGAGTTCCAACTCTGCCTGGGCCAGAGTGGCTTGTGCGTGAGCGATCGCCAGCTGGTAGTCAAGGTCTTCGATGGCGAACAGCAATTCATCTTTTTGAAAGGTTCCGCCAGCAACCATCTGCGGTGAAAGCTCGCTGACCCGACCTTTAACCTGTGGCGTAATACTGACTTCATAGCGCGACTGGGCACTGCCGGTGCCGCTGACCAGGATCTGGCGGTTGGCTTTAGTCAGCACTCCAATTTCAACCAGAGGCCCGAGATGAGGCGTCTCATGAGGCTTGGGAGTCTTGCGCGACTTGACCAGAACGAAGGTCAACACCAGGGCAATCACGATCACCAGGAAAGGTAGTAGAGCTCGCTTCATCTTCATTGTTTCTTATCCTCTTCAATCTGCAAACGTGAATTCATTTGGTCCCTCATCCAGTCGCCACCCAGCGCTCTTGCCAGACTGATTCGCTCAGCAAGCAATTGGCGCCGCGCAGCAAGCAGTCGACTGCTGACATCAAAGTCAGTACGCTGGGCTGTCAATACAGGGAGATAGTCCACCAGGCCGGCGAGATAACGGTCCGTTGACAACCTCAAGGTTGCTCCGGTTGCCTGTGCGGTTTCAGCAAGCCGTTCGACGCGTTGTTCCGTTGCATAGTTATTGACCAAAGCGTCTTCGACTTCCTGAAAAGCGGTCAAAACTTTTTGCTGATAATTCGCAACGGCTTCCCGCAAGGCCGCCTCTTTTCTGTCGACCTCGGCACGTCGTCGGCCACCATCAACGAGTGGCATGGCCAGGTTGCCAAGCAGGCTCCAGAACTCGCCTTTGATCAGCCCTGCAGTCACATCCTGACGCAGAGAACCATAGCCGCCAGAAAGGCTGATCGACGGGAAGCGATCGGCAATAGCCGCAGCTACGCGGTAATCAGCGGCTTCAACACGCTGCAAAGCCGCCTGCAGGTCAGGCCGCTGACTGATCAGCTCAGCAGGGATACCGGCATCAAAAAGATCGGGGGCTCCGGGTAATTGCTCAAGACTGCCACCGGGACTGCTCTCAGGATATCGCCCTATCAGAACAGCTATGGCATGCTCGACTTGGCCCAAGGACGCTTCAAAAAGATATCGCGCAGCCTGTGCTCCGGCCAGGCTCTGACGAGCCTGGTACATATCGACAGCGGGAACCAGTCCCAGGTTATAGCGGTTTTCGACACGCAACAAAGTCTCTGCAAAAGAGGCAATGGACTGGTCGGTCAGCGCCAACTGTGCGCGCTGTTCAATGGCAAGGAAGTAGAGGTCAGCCAGTCGTGCTGACAGTCCCAGATAAAGGGTCTGCATGTCCTGGCGGCTGGCAGAGAGGTCTAACTCGGCAGCCCTGCTCTGCGCCGACAGCTTGCCCCAGAGATCAAGCTCGTACCCTGCCGCCAGAGACAGCTGTTGATTGTTGCCGATTAAATCATCCGAGAGGCCGGGCTGGCTTGAGCGACCCACATTCCCCCCGCCAGAGAGAAACGGAGACTCTGCACTGCGGGTGATCCGTGCCAGGGCTTCAACTTGTTCGAGGCGCGCCACCGCCTGCGTCAGTTCCAGGTTCTGTTTAAAAAGCTCTGTCATTAACTGATTGAGCTGTTCATCCTCGAAAGCCAGCCACCACTGCCCAGCAAGCGGCCTGGCCTCACCTGTCACTTGTTGCTCGAGGAACTCTTGCGGGAGCTCCACTGACAGCCTGACTTCTGTCGGTTTATGCAGGGAGCAGCCAGCCAGGAGCAGCATCATGATTAGAGCACTGACACGGTTCATTATTGAGTCCCCTCCATGCCTGCTGCCGCAAAATCAAGAAACAGTTCCACTTCCTCTTCAACACTCATATCGATACTGACATCTTCTGGAACAATGGAATGGCGTTCATGACAGCGCATCACGTGGCTCAGGGAACCCAACACAAAGTGAACCCGCCAGAAGAGGACCTGTCGCGACAGGCCGGGAAGAGAAAGACTCAGCGCCTGGAATAAACGGAGCATCAGCGGTTCCATGTGCCGCATGAAGATTGACATGGCAATCCCCTGTGGTTCAGCAAGGGTTCTGCCGACAAGAGCGACAAAATTCTCTGCGCCCGACCCCTGCTTACGTAAACGGAGCGTTGGTTCGACGAAGGTTCGCAAGACGTCACGGCAGCAAGGGAGTGTTCCGGCTTCTTCTGTTTTCTGCAGCAGAGCTTCGAGCTGACTATGGCGAATCTGGTTGAGGGGCCGCAGTCGACGATCGATAATAGCTTCGAGTAGAGACTCTTTACTCCCAAAGTGGTAATTGACCGCGGCCAGGTTGGCTTCAGCCTCGGTGGTAATGCTACGCAGGGAGGTGGCATGGTAGCCATCGCGGGCAAAAAAATGCTCTGCAGCGTCAAGAATCCTCTGCTTGGTATCGGCTTGACTCATCTGAGGACAAGGTCTCCATGAAAAAGGGAAAGGATTGATTCGATCATACACATGATTTAAACGTACGTTTGAATCATGTCAAGCCTTTTCTGATTGCTCCTGCGGCTTGATGAGTAAGGACGGCAAAATTCACTTTCGCCAAGCGAACCTGACAGTTTCACCGCAATCAATCACAGAAGCTACGATACATTTCCCCACGCACAACGAACCCTGCGCAGCAAAGACCGGGATGTTCTGCACAACCACTAATAATTTCAGAGACCTTCGTTGCACCCCGCCACTTACGTGCTAGCCTTTAGTTTGAGAGATGCCCCCTGCCTTTCGACATATCTGTCATTAAGGGTGTCTGTAAAAGCTACTTTGCCAGCAAGGATGCCTCCTCATGTCGCTCTGGAAAAAAACTCTTCTGATTGGCGTAAGCCTGTGCCTGCTTACCCTGGTCTTCATCACCTTGATCCTGCCGGGGATTATCAATAGCCGTGCCAGTCTTTGGGTCGCAGAAAACACAGGCAGAGCGCTCAAAATTGAATCGATCAGCATCAACCCGTTCAACCTCAGTGTGACGATCAAGCAACTCCAGCTCAGTGAAACTGATCAGGAAAAAACTTTCGTCTCCTGGGATTTACTGCGAGTTTCTTTAAGCGCCGCTTCGCTTTATCATCGCGCAGCGGTGATCGACGAATTACACATAGAAAAACCTTATGTTCACCTGGAAAGGCAACCGGCCGAACGCTTCAACTTCAGCGACCTGCTCCCGGAGAAACCAGATGAACCTGAGCACACAACCCTCGACGAACCGAGCCGTTTCTCCCTGAACAACCTGTCCATCCACCATGGCCGGATAGACCTGCTCGACAACAGTCTGGATGAAGCAGTACAGCACACCGTGCGTAATCTGCAACTGGTGCTGCCCTCAATCGGCAACCTGCCATATATGGTTGAGAATCCCGCCCAACCTCTCTTCAAAGCAGAAATCAATGATTCAGAAATCAATCTCGCGGGGGAAGTGAAACCTTTTAGCGATGTTCAGGAGATGCAGTTTAAACTCGAACTTGACGACATCGACCTGCCCTTTTATCTCGGCTATGTGCCATTCGAACTTCCGGTCGAGATCCTTAGCGGCAAGCTCAGCCTCAATCTTGACCTGCTCTATCGCCTCTTGCCGGAAACCGGAGGTGAATTCGAGTTAAGCGGAAAGCTCAATCTGGCGTCCCTTAACATCCATGACAGCTTGCAGGAGCAACTCTTTTTCCTGCCATTGCTGCAGGTTGAAATAGCCCCGTCAAAACCATTAGAAAAGGACCTCCACCTCTCGGCCTTACGTATTTACAACCTTGAAGTTCAGCTCAAGCGTGACCTCCAGGGACAATGGAACCATGCCCGTATGGCGTCGACGCAAACAAGTGACCCCGTCGAGGAAAACACCGAGGAACTATCGAACCCCTTCGATTTAAAGATCGACGCCATAGAAGTCCGCGATGGTGTTCTCTTCTTCACCGATGAAATGGCCAGCGGTGGATTTAGCACCATCGCCCGGGAGATCAATATTGACGTCAGGAATTTCACCCTTGACGGCAAGCAGTCCAGCCCCCTCAAGCTGATTCTGGAGACAGATCGTGGCGAAAGGGCCTCGGTCAAGGGGCTTTTCTCACTCAGCCCATTCACCATAGTCCTGGACACCGATCTGAGAAACATCGATACGGCTGCCTATGAACCCTATTACGTGGGATTTTATTCAGTCCCCATAGAAGGTAAAATCGATTTTCGCGCCAACCTTGCGAGCAACCCGGAGCAGCCATTCCTTTTGAGCCATGGGCAATTCAAAATCCGCGATGCTTATATGGCCTTCAACGCAGATGAAGGCATTAGACTCAAGGAAAACAACATATCGAACATTTCTTTTGACCTTGCCAGAAACCGACTGGAAATCGACTCTGCAGAATACACAGACAGTCGGATTAATTTCTCCCGAACCGCCGAGGGGCACTGGACTATTCTCTCAAACAACTTCCCGATTCTTGCCAAACTCACCGAGACCCGGGAAGAGCAGCCGGCTCCTGAGGTTACACCTGAAGGACCTGTTTTCAGCTATCGTATCGGCACTCTTGCCATCAAGAATCTGGAAATTGACATCATTGACAAGCTGCCGACAACAGCAACCAATTTGAACGCCAGCGCCATAAACCTGATCTTCAACAACCTGGCCGCACCTGAAAAAGTCGAGAGCCCGTTCACTTTAAGCGCACTCTTTCAGGGCAAAGGAGAGATCGACATCAAAGGGAAGGCTTCACTTGCCGACCAGTCGATCAGCATGAGTTCGCTCCTAAAACGCATCCCACTGGCCAGCTTGTCTCCCTATATAGAAGAACATCTCAATCTGGTTCTCACTGATGGCTACCTCAACACCAAGCTGCAAACGAACGTCACAGCGGGCTCTGACACGCGGCAGCTCACCTTCAGTGGCGATATCGGTGTCAGCCGATTCCACCTGATCGACAATCTGCACCAAGAGGACCTTTTAAAATGGAACAGTCTGCAGGTTGCCGGCATAGAAGGAGGAATGGAGCCTTTAAATCTAGAAATCGAATCAATCACCCTCAGTGATTATTTTGCCAAAGTACTGATCGATGAAGAGGCCCGTCTCAACATGGCTGAAGCCTTTAGCAAAAAGGAAGAACTCGAGGACAGAGGGGAACAAAAACAGGAGAGCTCCCCCGTGGAGGAGTCTGAGACGACAACACCTCCGGTCATAAATATCAACACCATCACCCTGCAGGGAGGTCATGTCGATTTCACCGACCGTCACCTCTCCCGACTGTTCACAGCAGATATGCGAGATCTCGGCGGGCGGATCGAAGGTGTCAGCTCTGAAGCTGAATCACGCGCCCAGGTCGACCTGAGAGGGCAGTTACGCAGCCAGTCTCCGTTACAGATCAGCGGCGTCATCAACCCGTTGGCGGAAAAGCTTTTTCTCGACCTCAAGCTGAATTTCCATGACATCGAACTCAGCCCCTTGTCACCCTATTCAGGCGACTATGTCGGCTATTTGATTGAAAAGGGCAAGCTCAACCTGACTCTTGAATATTATCTTGAGGACAATCAACTCAAGGCCAAAAACAAGGTCTTTCTCGACCAATTCAGCTTCGGTGATGAAATCGAAAGTGAGAATTCAACCGAACTGCCGGTAAAGCTTGCTGTGGCCCTGCTCAAAGACCGCAACGGCGAGATTCATCTCGACATCCCGGTCTCCGGAAGTCTCGAAGATCCTCAGTTCAGCATAGGTGGTGTGATCTGGACAGTCGTTAAGAATCTGTTGGTTAAAGTAGCAACCTCGCCCTTCGCCCTGCTCGGAGCCATGTTCGGTGACGGCGAAGAAGACTTCAGCCATATCAGCTTTGCCTACGGCTCGTCATCACTCAGTTCGGCAGAGATGGAGAAATTGCAGCGCATGGCACAGGCCCTGGCCGACCGGCCAAACATTGACGTCGAGGTCAGTGGCTTCGTTGATCTGGAAAACGATGAAGAAGGCTACCGCAGCGAGCAACTCACCAGACAGGTTAAGCGACTCAAGTACCTGGACCTGGTCAAGAATGATCAACTCGAGGAAGGAAGGACAGAAGAGAATGTGGTTGTGCCTGCTGAAGAATATGACGAATACCTCTGGCAGGTCTATCGCAAGGCCGACTTCCCCAAACCACGCAATTTTATCGGCATAACCAAAAAGATCCCCCCCGCAGAGATGGAAAAGTTGATCTTCACCCACACAGAGGTCTCTCCGGACGATCTCGCCGAACTCGCCCAGGCGCGAGCCCTTGCAGTACAGAGATACCTGATCGACGAGGGGCAACTGGAGCCGAAACGCATCTTCCTTAAGAAACCGGACATCACGGCGGCTCCGGAAGAGGAAACGAGCTACCGTGCCAGGGTTGAACTTGGCGCCGCTGTGCGTTGACCTCAGCGTTCATCTGCAAAAGCTCTTGTCAGACAATTTACTCCCTAGCGGTGACTTCGACTCCAGCGAAGACTCAAATAATATCAAAACAGCTAAATTTCCAGAGAAACACGCTTTTGAAACCTTGTTCCTCTGAACCCTTTTGCGTTATGTTACGGGATATTATTAATTTCCAAGGAGTCTAAATCGTCATGTTCTCACGTTTTATCATTGTTGTTTTGATCGCCGGGCTGGGTTATCTCGTTTATACAACGCCTAAAGAGGAAGACCACAAAGCCTTCCTGCTCACCGAACTGCAGCAGACTTACCCCGTCTCTGAGGAGATGCAGACGCGGATATGGAAACAAGTCGACTATTCAAATTTTTTCGTCTGCTCATTCATGAAGACATCTGTAGGCAGCACGATGATCACCTCCGGCTTCCTGAAAAAGGTCAAACTAATCGACACAGAATGGGTCGACAAAGTTAAAACCGAATTGCACCGTCAGGCCGAAACTTATTAAAACAACGGGCAAAGGCCTCTCTACATTTTCGATTTCCGGCACTGGTGTCCTTAAAATCGGGAGCGTAGAACAACAACGCTTGGCTCAATGCCGCCTGACGGCAAGCAACAACTAAGCGAGAAACATTCGAAATCTGTGGCGTCTCTTGGTTCGATTTTCACAAACTTTAAAAAACTCGACTGGCGGGTTCTGACCCGGCCCGTCATTCTCAGCGTGCTGGTTGGTCTGGTAACAGGTAGTGCTGCAGTCCTGTTCTATTTCGCCACCAACAGTATCGAGCACCTTTTTCTCGACAATCTTGCCGGCTACAGCCCTCCCAAAGAGGGAGCAGAAGCGGTTTTGGCTATGGGCGACCAGATGATCGATAACCTGGCCATGGACCACCGCTGGTTTCTCTTTCTGATTCCGATTATCGGTGGTCTGATCTCAGGCTTTCTGGTTTTCAAATTTGCTCCTGAAGCGGAAGGACACGGTACAGACGCCGCCATCGACGCCTTCCACAACAAGGGAGGCATTATCAGGGGACGGGTGCCCATTATTAAGGGTCTCGCTTCGATGGCAACAATCGGCACTGGCGGCTCGGCAGGCCGCGAGGGACCGATCGCCCAGATCGGGGCCGGTTTTGGCTCCTTCATTGCCACCAAGCTCAAGTTAACCTCTGCTGATCGCCGCATCCTTTTGCTGGCCGGCATGGCCGGAGGTATCGGAGCGACCTTCCGTGCACCTCTTGGTGGGGCCCTCTTTGCGGTAGAAGTCCTTTATAAAAACCCGGAATTTGAACATGAGGGGCTGATCCCGGCGATCATCTCCTCGATCACCGCGTTTTCACTCTTCGGCGCCACGACCGGTTGGAAACCACTTCTGGAAACACCTCATTTCAGCTTCGAGCATCCGCGTGAGCTGGTGCTGTTCCTCATGCTGGGCATCATCTGCGCCGGCCTCGGCAAGCTTTACGTCAAATGCTTCTACGGCGCTCAAGACCTGTTCCGCAAGTGGGACTTCCCGGTCATCTTGAAACCTGCAGTCGGTGGCTTCATGCTTGGCCTGCTCGCCATGATCGTCCCCCAGGTGCTCGGCTCAGGCTATGGCATGGTACAGGCCGCCATCTATGGCAAAGTGGCCCTCTGGGTCATGCTGGTTGTTGCCCTGGCCAAAATCATTGCGACCAGTTTGACGATTTCCTCCGGAGGTTCCGGTGGTGTCTTCGCCCCCAGCCTGGTGATCGGTGCCATGCTCGGCGGCGCCTTCGGCGCATCGGCAGAGCTGCTCTTTCCAGCGATGGTCCATGACCCGCGCGCCTACGTCCTGATCGGCATGGCCGGCTTCTTCTCCGCAGTCTCCAACACACCGATCGCCACCCTGATCATGGTCAGCGAATTAACCGGTAACTACGGATTGCTCGCTCCCCTGATGTTGGTCTGCACCGTGGCAATGATCGTTTACCCACGCAATTCAATTTACCAGAAGCAGGTCAAAAGCCGGATTGACTCACCGGTTCATCTTGGTGAATTCATTGTTGACGTTCTAGAAGGGATCAGGGTTGAGGATCTGCAGGAGCATGGACGAAAACCCACTTTGATTGCCGAAGGCTTGCCGCTGCCAGAGATTCTCAAGCTGATAGCCAATGCCGAGGGCGCTTACTATCCTGTGGTCGACGATGAGTTGCGCATGATCTCTATTTTTTCGGTCAACGATATCCGCCGCATCCTCAGCGAAGATCTCCCACCCAGCCTGGTTCTGGCCGGTGACATCGCGATCACACGCGTCATCACCACGACTCCCGATGAATCATTAACCGAAGTCATGCGAAAACTTTCCAGTCGCGGGCTTGAAGAGATCCCCGTGGTTGCTGAAGATGACCCGCAACAAGTACTCTACATGCTGACCCGCCGCGCCGTGCTGGCCCGTTACGCGACAGAGCTGGAAAAGAAAAAAGAGCATTATTCTTCAGATTAATGAGACCTTGATCGCAGCGGTAACGATGGACGCCATTCAGAACTTGAACCTCACAGCTATTGCAACACAGCTCTCCGGTTACTCACCAGTCATCCAGGAGCCCGGCCAACGCGGTCATGCCGCCGTTGCCATGCTTATCAAGCAGGGAACAACCTCTCCGGAAGTCCTCTTTATCATTCGTGCCGAGCATGATCGTGACCCCTGGTCCGGGAATATTGGCTTTCCTGGCGGCAGGCTCAATGATGCAAACGAATCTCCACAGCAGGCAGCCATTCGTGAGACCTTTGAAGAACTCTCCGTGGACTTGCGGCCGGCGCGATATCTCGGTCGCCTCGACGATCTTTTTGGCGCCACCATGCCAGTGCTGGTCTCCTGTTTTGTCTATCACGTAACAGAACCACTTACACTGAACCCTAACCATGAAGTGGCGGCTACCTTCTGGACACCACTCATAAACTTATTGGAGAGTGAGCGTCACCAGCAGAGAAACTTCTTTTACCGCGACAAGGAACATAGCCACCCGGCAATCGAACTGCTTGAACCTCAGCAACCGCTCCTATGGGGAATAACCTACCGCTTGATCCGCAGTTTTTTCGATATTTGCGCAATTGATTTCGGATTTTCAGAAGTAGAAGAACCTTGAGTCTCTATGGTCAGAACTTGCCTCCATGCAATTCTGCGCTAAAATTCCGTTATCATCACTAGGTGTTATAAAAAGTCTTAAGCTTGCCCCTGCCGAAAGAGAGGTCTGATGAAAAATCGCCATTTTCGCAGAATCCCGTTTGAAGCTGATGTCACCCTGAAAGCCGACGAGGAAACCTGCACAGGGCAGCTGTTCGATGTTTCTCTCAAAGGAGCCATGGTGGGCACGGAGACTCCCCTTCCATTCAACCTCGGAGCAAAGTGCAGTCTTTGTATCGTCCTGCCGGGCACCCCGATCTCTCTCAATTTTCAGGCAGAACTTGTCCACCAGGAAGAGCTTTGCTATGGCTTCAAGTTCATCAGTGAAAACCTCGAAACTCTGACCCACCTGCGAAAGTTGATTGAACTCAACACAGGTGATGCAGAAGCGACACGTAGCGAATTAGGCACTTGGCTTAGCAACTTATAAAGAAACTCCACCAGTACGCAAAAAGGCAGCCCTCACTCTGAAGGCTGCCTTTTATATTGAAACTATGCGAGGGAATTTATCGTCGACTGAGCCAATCGACAAGGTTAACGGCCAGTTGCCGGTTCGCCTTATCGAAGAAACGGTTCTGGAAAAGGGCATCATCGCCGATGACAACATAGCGGCCCTGGCCAATCTCTCCCGCCACCATCACACCGAAGGGCTGAACAGCATCGTTGCTGGAAAATTTGCTGTCGCGGTCAAGGTCTACCCAGCTCTTCTCTCCCGTCTCCGCCAGAACTACGGATTGTGGCGCGGTTCCACGTAAAGCCCATGCACCATAGAGGGAAAAACTTTCCAGCCCGGCCGTCAGAGGGTGCTCTGTGAGAGAAGTGACCTTGAAATTCTGTGGGTTGTCGCCAATCACATCACGCGTCTCACGTAAAGAGCCGTTGGTATGATCGACCTCCAGGCGATGCAGCAGATCACGCACAGGTTGCGCAATATGCAACAGGACTGCGAGCCCTCCGCCAGCATGAATAAACTCAACCACAGCCTCTACCTCAGCGCCGCTTAACGGGCGGAAGGGGCCGGAGATCACCAGAACATCAACCGCGGCCAAAGAATCTTTACTCAGTTCTTCGACTGAACTGGTAACGACCGCACCCTGCTCTTGGTAGAGTGCCGCCAGTTCGGAAAGGTCAAGGGCTCCACTCTTGCCTGTGAGAAACTGCTGCGCATGGCCTTCATCAAAGAGCACCACCGGTGCTGCAGAACAATAGGAAGTGTATGGTGAAACAATCAGAGAACACAGGAAAATAACACGCAGAATAAAGTGCATGACAAAACCTCGAATCAGAGAAGGTTGGGAGAGAGTTCAGACAGAACTATCTGTTAGTGGACAGTCTAGCTTGAACTCCGTACTGAGTTCAAGCCTTGATCCGGAATATCTTGTTCTTCGTCATCAACGATCAGGCCATAACAGTTTCCAACTGGGGGGATGCCGCGAACGTCCCTGGACACACAAACATCAGCAACTCCGGGACGGCCATGACGGTTACAGGACACCAGAGCTTCAACACATTCCCATCCCAAAACACCGCTATCTGCCATTCTGGTCAACTCTTCCAGGGCAGTACGGTTATCATACGACATTGGTCGATAAGGCCGCGGAGAAAGCAGAGCATCATAAACATCGCATGCGGCAACCATCTCCACCACCGGATCAATGGTTGTGATCCCACGCGGATAGCCACTGCCATCTCTTCGTTCATGATGATCACGTGCAACGAGCACGGCGGGGTGGTGGTGATCACCGAGATAATAGGCGAGCAGAACATACCCCGAAAGAGGGTGGTATTTGAGGAGTTGTTTCTCTCGAATCGTTAACGGGCCTGCTTTTTTAAGAACATGCAGCGGCACCGAAATTTTGCCGAAATCGTGGCTCGGCCCTGCGACAAACTCCGCATCACTCTTTTGCCTGTCTGCACCAAGGCCTTTAACAAGCACCGATGACAGGTTAAAAACCATCAGAATGTGTCGATAGGTATGAAAATCATGTTGCCGAAAATAATCAAGGGCTTTCAGCAATGGCAGGGGCAAACGGACACTTTTCATCTCGGCAAACAACTCTGCAACTAGCTCCTTGTCTGAGAAGATATCCAGATAAGGAGGGACCGCCAAAAAACGCTGCAAGTCGGCTTGCACTGTGCCGTACTCCAGCAGGGGACACTCTTCACGGTGCTGCAGGCGGCCAAGGGCTGCAACATCAGCAACCACTTGCTCCGTCAAAAAAGTACCAGCTGGCAAGATTTCTTTTTTATCCAGCGTCACAACAGCAATGGGTAATTCATACTCAAACATGAGTCGTCCTTATCCGTTCAAATTAACAGTATGAGAATCCTGTAGAGGAATATCTTCCTGAGAATAAGACATCAAAACAATTGATGGCTGACCTTACCAATTGAGTTCCGTACCAAAACGCATCTGCACCCGAGGCTATACTTCGCCAGAGTTACCGGATGGGGTCAAGAAAATTGATTGAGCCTCTCGTCCTCTTCGAAAAAAAACCATCCAGACTAACCGGCACCGATTATGGCTTCTGCCGCTCGGTTAACGATCTTATTCTGCCATTGATTATCAACGACAACCAACGCTTCTGACACGGCGTTGATTATTGCTCGTAATTGCTCTTTTCCTGAACTGGCCTCATTCAAGGCAGTGCGCAAAGCCATGGCTGTTTTGGCTCGATTCTGGACTTCGACCAGTAAGTCTTCGTTGACTCTCTTTATGCGATAGGTCTGTCAAAAAATAGATTAAAATCTATCGCTAAATACTGTCTACCTTAGGTAACGGTGTTGTCAAAAAAGTTGAAATACTGCCATTTCACGATATAAATTGCTGAAATAACCGTAAGCAGAAAAAAACGGCTGGCCGGTCAAGTTACAGGCTCATAATGATAAAAATCATAGAATCAGGCGTAAAACGCCTCGATATCCACTCATGGAGCCCCTCCCCACAGAGAAGAAAAAGCAAGACCTGTTCCTTAAAATATGTTATGAATATGCCCGATTTAATTTGATGTAAAAACGAACTACCAGAGGAGGTTTCAATCATGGGAATCATTGACGTGCAAAAAGCGATCAAGGACTCCATCCAGACGGAAAAGGACGCCATGGATTACTACAAGTATGGCGCGGAACGTATGGCTGAAGATAGAGCTCGGCAGACATTTGAGATCCTTGCTCGTGAAGAATATCAACATGCCGAATCTTTTTATAGAATCTACTCCGGCGATGACATTCCTTCTTTTCAGGAATTCATGAATGCACCACCAAACACGGATTCCTCGTGGTGGAAGAACCTGCAGAGCTTGTTAGTCCAAGATTTTGACGAGCGCAAGGCGCTGGAGCTGGCGATTGATCAGGAAGAGGCCCTGGAGAAAACCCTCCGCGAGATGGCCGCCCAGATTGATGACCCAGACATTTCGAGGGTCTACCTGGCGAACGCTACATCAACTCATAACCACCTTGAACTGGTTGAAGAAGACTACAAAGCCATGCTTGGCATGAGCGGCTGATTCTTCTCAAAGATGCATATAAAAAAAGCAGAAAAGGCTGTTCTCAACTGAGAGCGGCCTTTTTAATTGCAGTGTCCCGTCCTGAAATAAGCTTACAACTAGGGGGCTTATTTATGGGCATCAAACCCAACAAGGACATTTCAAACCTTCTCTTAACGCTAGGTCGCAAAGGAAAGTCTAAAATTGGGCAAGGGATTATAGATCAAAAACAAAAAGCCCCGCAACTCGCGGGGCTTTTTCGATTATTTGGTTTATTCCTAGTTAAACATCTTGGCGCCAAGGTAGGCGAGTGCCGGCCAGGCAATCAGTACGGCCGAGACAAAAGCAAAAACTCCGAGGACGCCCATAACTGCGATGGTGTAACTGGCCTTAACATTACTAACGATATTGGCTGCGCTTCTCATGATATCTCTCCTGGGGAAACTCTCTTTGCTGAGAGTGTTGGTTGTTAAAGTCTGATCCTAGTTAAACAGCTTCGCACCGAGGTAAGCGAGAGCAGGCCAGGCGATCAATACAGCAGAGATAAAAGCAAAGATGCCGAGCATGGCAATGATCAGAACCATGTAACTACTTTTTACGATATCGATAAAATTGCTTTGAGTTTTCATGACGACCTCCTGTCGGTTGGGTTTTAACGTTGCTCCTTACTCTTGATTAAACTTTTAACATTAAATAACTTTCATGTCAACTAACAAATTAAAAAAAATTCATACTTTGTTAATATTTGCAACTATCCGTTTTTAAGAGGTATTCGCCTATTCATGGTTGGGAAATGGTGTTTTTTGCTCTGTTTTACATTATTATTTTTAACTTTTTATTAATAAAAACCAATAATGCTTGCCTGGATCAGGAGCAGAACCCGTCGTCTCCGGACAAAAATTTATTCTTCTTGAGACGAAAGAAGACTGATGACTACTCCATTCTGCTTAAAATTTAACTTGCGCCTCTCAAAGGCACTCATTTAATATGAAACCCCTTGGGTCATAGATCCTTTCGTTCAGCAATGGTATGAGGGCACTTCAAACAAACCAAAAATGTAACAGTGCACAACATGTGGGGAGCACGACTCTGCAGCATATCGCCATTGTCAGCCCCCAAGCAGAACAGCAAGGAATCATAACAAGCCGGATTAACAACTAGCACCTGCGGCTCTCTTTGCAGGCCAGAGACACAACAGAAGGAAGGGTTCATTATGAAAAAAATCTTCACCCTGCTTTTAATGCTCGCACTTCCCTTTGTATTTTTCACAAACGTTGTTGCCGACAACACGCAGGGGCAAGGCATCTATATGAACTTTTGCGCGCCCTGTCATGCCAGCGGCGTTGCAGGCGCGCCCAAAACCGGCGACAAAGCCGCCTGGCAGGACCGTATTAACAAAGGGGAAGAAGCGATGGCCGCGCTGGCGATCAAAGGTTTTCAAGGATCAAGCGGATTCATGCCAGCCAAAGGCGGCAACAGTGCGTTAACAGACGAAGAGGTAACCTCTGCAACAACCTACATGGTCGAACAAAGCAAATAGACAGAAACTGCTTACCCACTAATTTGGGACGGGTGAGACCTCTGACCAATGGCAAGACCCGGCTTTCTGTAGAAGCCGGGTCTTGTACCTATCCTTGAATTTAAGACTTAGAGAATCTCGAATTGAGTTAAGCCTTAAAGATATCAGTCAAGTTATCGATTACCCCACCGAATTGATTGTTCCAACAAAAAATAACGTGTTATCTTGATCTTTCGCCTTTTTTTAATGATTGAACACATACAACTGTCGACAGAGACAGAAAAACATAGCGCGGAGCACCATGACACAAGAATCATCCCTCTATCAGCTGAAACGACCGGCTCGCTACCTGGGCGGAGAACGGGGTAGCATCCGTAAAGAGTGGGCGCAGGTCGAGGTGACCTTTGCTCTGGCATTCCCCGATGTCTACGAAGTCGGCATGAGCCATATCGGCTCAGCCATCCTTTATCGGACACTCAACGACCACCCATGGATTGCAGCAGAACGAGCCTATACCCCCTGGCCCGATCGTGAGCAACAGTTACGAGATGCGAAGCGCCCCCTCTCCTCCCTGGAAAATGGCCGCAGCCTCGCTGATTTCGACATTGTCGGTTTTTCTCTGCAATACGAGCTCTGCTACTCAAATGTCCTCTCAATGCTCGACCTGGCAGGTTTGCCAATGAGGGCCACAGAACGTGACGAGCAGGCCCCCCTGATTATCGTTGGTGGCCCCTGCGCATTCAACCCTGAACCTCTTGCTGACTTTTTCGACTGTGCCGTTATCGGCGATGGAGAAGAAGTCGTCGTTGAACTATGTGCTGCTGTCCGAGCCAGCAAAGCCTCTGGCGAGAACCGTGCTGAGCTTTTGAAGCGGCTGGCTGCCATTGAGGGAATTTATGTTCCTTCTCACTTCATTGTCAGCTATCAAGCAGATGGTCGCATCGAAGCGATCACCGCAAAAGATCCACAGCAACCGAAAGTTCGCCGCCGGGTCCTCGCCGACCTCGACTCCGCGCCCTACCCGGAACAGCCGATCGTGCCTTTTTTAGAGACGATCCATGACCGGGTCGCCATTGAAGTCGCCCGTGGCTGCACCCGGGGCTGCCGCTTTTGCCAGGCCGGCTACATCTACAGGCCGGTCCGCGAACGCCAACCGGACACCATCCGCAACCTGATCGATCAGCTACTGAACCACTCCGGATACGATGAGGTCTCTCTGTTGTCCCTGTCGACCGGTGACTACAGCGCTATCGAGACCTTAATGCAGAACCTTATGGGTTGTTACGCCGACCAGAGCATTGCGGTTTCCTTGCCCAGCCTGCGCGTTGGCTCCCTGACACCGGAGTTGATGAACGAAATAAAGAAGGTGCGAAAAACCGGCTTCACACTGGCCCCAGAAGCTGGCAGCGAAAGGCTGCGACAGGTGATCAACAAGGGGATCAATGCTGAAGATTTGGTTGACAGTGCCACCGCGGCCTTTGAACTCGGCTGGAGAATCATCAAGCTGTACTTCATGATCGGCCTGCCAACGGAAACGGACGAAGACCTTGACGCGCTCGTTGAACTTGCGGCCAGAGTCAAGAAAGCCGGCAAAGGAACGCAGGGTGGAGCAGATGTCAACGTATCGGTTTCAACCTTTGTGCCCAAAGCACATACCCCTTTTCAGTGGGAAGCACAGATAGGCTACGAAGAAACAATAGCTCGCCAGGAGATGCTGCGTGGTGCGCTGAAGAAGAAACGCCTGCGCCTGAAATGGCATGACGCCGAGCTTTCTTTTCTCGAAGGAGTCTTCGCCCGTGGAGACCGTCGTCTGGGTGCGGTCCTGGAGGAGGCGGTGAAACAAGGTTGTCGTTTCGATGGCTGGAGAGAGCACTTTCGCTACGACATCTGGATGGAAGCCTTTGTCAAAGCTGAGATTGATCCCGCATGGTATCTGCGCCAGCGTCTGCCGGGAGAAATCTTCCCCTGGGAGCATATTGATGCCGGAGTCAGCAGGGATTTCCTTGTACGGGAACGTCAAGCCGCCCTGCTCGGCAAAGCAACCCCGGACTGTCGCAACGGCCAATGCAGCTACTGCGGCCTCTGTGACTTTGAAACCGTCAAACCAAGGCTCGCCGACATAAACCGGCTACAAACGCCAGAGGCAGCAGAGCCAGAGGGACCAACAGAGCCAACGCTCCTGCCCAAGCTGCGCCTGACAATAACCAAAACCGGACGCACAGCCAGCCTGAGCCACCTTGAGTACATGACCCTGATCCACCGTGCGATTCGTCGAGCGGACCTGCCGATTAAATACTCTGCGGGCTTCCATCCGGCACCGCGCATCAGCTTTGGAGACGCCCTGCCTTTGGGAGTTTCAAGCGAAGCTGAACTTATCGATCTGGAGTTAAGGGAGCCATGTCTCGCTCAAGAGGCGCTAACTCGGCTTAACCGGGAGCTTCCCGAAGGAGTCGAGGTGTTGGCCGCGACGAGTTGGCCACGCAAAGGGGAATCACCGGCAAACAGCCTCTTTACCGCGACTTTCAAAGTCCCGCTTCCAGAAGATACAGAGGAGCACCTTGAGAAAAGACTGACCGCTTTCCTCGAGCAGGAGACGGTTCTGACCACAAGGATGAAAAAAGATCGCCCCGTGGAGATCAACCTGCGCCCCTGGGTTCATAATCTGAAACGACAGGACAACCTTTTGTGGATGGACATGCATTGCGGCAGTCCACTCTTCCTCGCGGCATTCCTGTTGGACAAAGATGTCGAAGAGGTACGATCACTCGGCATATGCAAAACCGCCGTCGAGTTGAAAGAACAGGATAGCCAGTTAGATTAAGAAAGAGAGTGGCAGGCACTGTCGCGAAGCACTCAAGCCTGCGGACGAAGCCGTCAAGAGACCCTGTCTTATTGAGCTCCTGCGGGTCGGAGAAAACAAATTTACGCATTTGCAGTTTTCACATATTAAACCATTTAAACTTTTAATCTTGAAGGAGACAGCCCATGACCAAAGAACTGGTCATCAACACCACGTCCCATGAGACGAGGATTGCCCTCCTGGAGAGCGGCCACATTGCCGAGCTCTACATCGAGCGCAACCGTGAACTGGGAATTGTCGGCAACATCTACCGCGGCAGAGTCATCCGGGTGCTCCCTGGCATGCAGGCGGCCTTCGTTGATATCGGTCTGGAGAAAGCAGCCTTCCTCTATGTCGCCGACGTTCTCGATGAGATGGAAGCCGTAGAACATTATGTCGAGGTTGGCCATCGTCACGATCAGCACAGTGAAGAGACGAGCGAAGAGCGCCCGCCGCTACCGCCGATCGAAGAACTGCTGCAGGAAGGCCAGGAGATCCTGGTTCAGGTTGCCAAGGAACCGCTCGGCACCAAGGGTGCACGCATCACGTCGCACATCTCACTGCCGGGACGCAACCTGGTCTATATGCCGACGGTCGACCATGTCGGAATCTCCCGCCGCATCGAGAACGAGGAAGAACGGGATCGCCTTAAGCACCTGATCGATGTCATGCGCCCGGAGGGGACCGGTTTCATCGTCCGCACCGTGGCCGAGAGCCGAGACGGTGAAGAACTCAAGGCCGACATGGACTATCTGGTCAACCTCTGGGAAAAAATCAGTGAGCACTGCGAAGACAAAGGCGCACCCTGCCTGATCCATTCGGATCTCGATGTCACCAGCAAGGTTTTGCGCGACATCCTCACGGAAGACGTCTCGCGGATCATCGTTGACAGCCCTGTCGAGTTCGACAAAATCGGCAGTTTTCTGAACACCTTTATGCCTGGACACAATTTCCAGGTCGACCAGTACAAAGGCGATGAGCCGATCTTTGACAGCTTTGGTCTCGAGGTGGAGATCGCCCGTGCGCTGGGACGAAAAGTCTGGCTGAAGAGCGGCGGCTACATTATTATTGAACAGACAGAAGCTCTTACGGCAGTCGATGTCAACACCGGGCGCTTTGTCGGCAAACACAATCTCGAAGACACGATTCTCAAGACCAACCTCGAGGCAGTCAAAGAGGTTGCCTTCCAGTTGCGCCTGCGCAACATCGGTGGTCTGATCATTATCGACTTTATCGATATGGAGAAAGAGGCCCACCGTGAGAAGGTGCACGGCTCACTGGAAGAAGTCCTCAAAAACGACAAGTCGAAAACCAACATTCTCAAGATCTCGGAACTTGGACTGGTCGAAATGACCCGTAAGCGGGTTCGTGAAAGTATCGGCCGCACCCTGTGCGAAGCCTGTCCTTACTGTGACGGCAAAGGGTATGTGAAAAGCCGCACCACCACCGTTTATGAAATTTTCCGTGAGCTGCAACGAGAGATGGGGCCTGCACCGGGCTACCGCATGACCCTCTTGGTTCATCCCGACATTGCTTCACTCCTCTATGATGATGAACGCCACGGCATCGAAGAGTTGGAGAAAAAGTTCGAAAAACAGATTACGATTACGGCACGCCAAAGCTTTCACCTTGAGCAGTTTGAAATTATTGTCGGCTAAGATTTTTTCTTGACATGCTTATACCGACGGACGTATAAGTACCAGTTCCTGAACGGACCAAGGTCCGTAATCCAAGGAACGAAAGCGAGGTGTATAGGCTATGTACGCGGTCATTAAAACCGGAGGAAAACAGTATAAAGTTTCCGCAGGCGACCTTCTTAAGGTCGAAAAACTTGCTGGTGCGGTGGGTGAAACCATCGAACTGGACGAAGTCCTCATGGTTGGCGGAGAAGAGGTTAAAATCGGAACACCTCTCTTACCTAATGCGAAAGTAACAGCAACGATCGTTGAGCAGGGTAAAGATAAAAAAATCCTGGTCTTCAAATCGAAGCGTCGTAAAAACTATCGCAAGAAGTACGGCCACCGTCAGCCCCTCACCCGTCTCAAGATAACGAATATTGAAGCTTAAGGAGTAGACTCATGGCTCACAAAAAAGGTGTCGGCAGTACTAGAAACGGCCGAGATAGCGCAGGCAAACGCCTCGGAGTCAAGCGTTACGATGGCCAACTGGTAACAGCCGGATCAATTCTGGTTCGCCAGCGCGGCACGACCATTCACCCCGGCAACAATGTCGGTTGCGGCAAAGACTACACTCTCTTTGCCCTGGTTGAAGGCAAGGTCAAATTCGAACGTCTCGGCAAAGACCGCAAGAAAGTTAGCGTCTACGCTTAAGGTCAGACTCCCGAACAACTTGAAAAACCCGAGGTTCTTTAGTGAGCTTCGGGTTTTTTATGTTAAGACTTTAAATAATGGAGAAGGATTCAAGGACAATGGTTAAGGGCCTCCCCCTGAACCTTTTACCCCTTACCTGAGCCTGTTCACATGAAATTCATTGATGAGGTCAACATACACGTCAAGGCTGGCGATGGCGGTCGCGGCTGCCTTTCCTTCCTCCGCGAAAAGTTTGTCCCCCTTGGCGGTCCTGACGGCGGTGACGGCGGTCGTGGCGGTGACGTCCTGCTTGAAGTGGATACGGCCCTTACGACCCTCCTCGACCTGCGCTACAAACATCACCTTAAGGCCAAGAATGGCATCCCCGGCATGGGCAAGAACAAGCACGGCAAAAGTGGTGAGGACCTCGTTATCAAGGTTCCGCCAGGGACCCTGGTCTACGACGACGAGACAGGCGAGCTGCTCGCCGACCTGACCAAAGCCGACCATGGCTTTCTGCTGCTCAAAGGCGGCCAGGGCGGTCGTGGAAATGCCCGGTTCCTGACCTCCACCAATCGTGCGCCCCGTCACACTCAACCCGGGATGCCCGGTGAAGAACGCATTCTGAGACTGCAGCTCAAGCTGCTCGCCGATGTCGGCCTGGTTGGCTTACCCAACGCCGGGAAATCGACTTTGATTTCATGTATCTCGGCAGCTCGCCCCAAGATTGCCGACTATCCCTTCACGACTCTGGTGCCAAATCTCGGCGTAGTCAAACATGGCGACTTTCGTTCCTTTGTTATGGCGGACATCCCCGGCCTCATTGAAGGCGCTAGTGACGGCCATGGCCTCGGCGCGCGATTCTTGCGACATATCGAGCGCACTGACCTCTTTCTTCATCTCGTCGACCTCTCCTACTTACAGGAAGGTGACCCGATTGAAAACTTCGAAAAGATCAATCATGAACTCGAACGTTTCAAGCAGGAATTGAGTGAACGTCCCATGCTGGTAGTCTTTACCAAGCAGGACATTACCGAAGTTCGTGAAAAAACCGAGGAAATTCGCGCCGAGTTCGAACAGCGCGGCTTCAAGACTTTCGCCATCTCCGCGGTGACCAGAGAAGGCCTCCCCGAGCTCGTCACGATCATCGCCAGCGAACTTGATCGTATGCGTCAGGCCGACCCGCTTGACAGCTCTAGCGACGAAGGGTAAAGTTTTCAGTCTTTTCAACAACTTCTACAAGTAGAGTACAATGCGCACAATTCTTCTGGCACATGTCAAACGAGTCGTTATCAAGATCGGCAGCGGCGTCATCTCGAACGGTGATGGCCTCGACCTCGATCGGATTGCAACCATCTGCGAAGATGTCCACAAACTTCGCCAGCGTGGTTACGAAGTCATCCTGGTTTCTTCTGCTGCGGTCGCGGCAGGCAAAGCGGACCTGGGCATTGTCGGCAAGCCGAAGACGATCCCTCTGAAGCAGGCCGCTGCAGCCATTGGTCAAAGTCGCCTCATGCGCGCCTACAAAGATTCGTTACGCCAATACGACCTCAAAGCCGGCCAGATTCTCCTGACACGCGATGACCTCGCTAACCGCCGCCGCTACCTCAATGCACGCAACACATTGATGACTCTGCTCGAATACGGCATTGTACCGATTATCAACGAGAATGATTCAGTCGTGGTTGACGAAATCCGTTTCGGCGACAACGACAATCTCTCTGCCATGGCCACCAACCTGGTGGAAGCCCAGCTTCTGGTCATTCTCTCCGATGTTGATGGACTCTACGACAGTGACCCGCGCAAGAATCCAGATGCGCGACTGGTTTCAGAAGTCGAACGTCTCACCCCCGAGATTGAGGCCATGGCCGGCAACGAAGACACGGACCTCGGTACCGGCGGTATGACCACCAAGCTCAAAGCCGCCAAGCGAGCCACACTCTTTGGTGCGGGTACGGCCATCATCAACGGCCGCACACCCCACAATCTGCTCTATCTTTTCGATGGCCATGAACTCGGCACCTACTTCCTGCCAGCGCGCGACCCGATGGCCGCCCGCAAGCACTGGATCGCCTTCACCAAGAAGCCAAAGGGCAAGCTGATCCTCGACCATGGCGCACAAGCGGCCGTCACCGAGCGCGGCAAAAGCCTCCTACCTTCAGGCATTTATCAACTTGAAGGTACGTTTGAGCGTGGCGACGCCGTACGTATCTGCGATCTGGATGGCATCGAATTTGCCAAGGGCGTTACCAACTACACCTCAGCAGAGCTGGTGCGAATCCTCGGCAAAAAGACCAAAGAGATTGAAGGGATCCTCGGCTACCAGTATGGTGACGAGGTCGTTCACCGCGACAACATGGTGATCAACACATGAAGGAGCAAACAAGATGAACGTAGCTGAACAGATGCTGAAGATCGCGCAGGAGGCCAAAGCGGCGTCCCGGATGTTGGCCAGTCTCTCCTCCGCAGTCAAGAACGAACTGCTGCAGAAGATGGCGCAGGCGCTTATAGACCATACCGAACAGTTGATCGAGTCCAACGAAAAAGACCTGATGGCAGCCCGCGAAGAAGGGCTGGCGCCGGCCATGGTCGATCGCCTGACTCTTGACTCGCAACGCATCCGCAGCATGGCAGACGGGCTACGTGAAGTCGCCGACCTTCCTGACCCGGTTGGCGAGATCACCGGCATGTGGCGTCGTCCCAACGACTTGCAGATCGGCCGCATGCGCATCCCGCTCGGCGTGATCGGTATCGTTTACGAATCTCGTCCCAACGTCACCGCCGACGCTGCAGGCCTTTGCCTGAAGAGTGGCAATGCTGTGATTTTGCGTGGCGGCAAAGAAGCGATTCACTCTAACCTGGCGATCGGCAGAATCCTGAAAAATGAATTGGAGCGCATGCGGCTGCCAACGGCGGCCCTGCAAGTAATCGAAACAACCGACCGAACCGCGGTGCTCGAACTACTCAAGCTGGAAGAAGAGATCGACCTGATCATTCCACGCGGTGGCGAAGGCCTGATTCTTTTTGTCAGTGAGAACTCCCGTATCCCTGTCATCAAACATTACAAGGGCGTCTGTCATACCTTTGTCGATGCCAGCGCCGACTATGCCAAGGCGGAGAGCATCTGCATCAACGCCAAGGTTCAACGCCCAGGCGTCTGCAACTCCATGGAGACGCTCCTTATCCACCAGGACATCGCCGAAACGTTCGTCCCCTATATCGCTTCGGCCATGCGCGCCCAGGGTGTCGAACTGCGCGGCTGCGAAACAACCAGAGAGTTTGCCCCGGAGGCACAACCGGCCACCGAAGAGGATTGGCACGCCGAGTACCTGGACCTGACCCTGGCGGTGCGAGTTGTCGAGAGTCTCGATGAAGCAATTGACCACATCCAGACCTACGGCTCGCTACATACAGAGGTCATCGTCACCCGCGACTACGAGAATTCACAACGATTCCTGCGCGAAGTCAACTCGAGTGTCGTCATGATCAACGCCTCATCGCGTTTTTCCGATGGCAATCAATTTGGGCTCGGTGCAGAAATCGGCATTTCAACCACAAAGCTGCATTCATTCGGCCCTATGGGACTCGAAGATTTGACAACGCGTAAGTTCATCGTCCTTGGTGACGGTCAGATTCGATCCTGACAAAAGCAGGACTGAACAGACAAGATCTTACTTCAACGCAGAGACACTCAGCTGCAGAGAGAATTTTTCTGACGGCGCCGAAAAGAATGGTGCTTTCTCTGCGGCTCAGCACCTTCGCGTTAAAAATTATGACCATTTTGCCTTGGACTTAAACCATGAAGACCGGCATCCTCGGCGGCACATTTAACCCGATCCACCTCGCTCACCTGCGCATTGCGGAAGAAGTGCATCAGACGCTTGAACTCGACAGAACACTTTTTATTCCGGCAGCAGAACCTCCCCACAAAGATGTCGCCGGCGAGGTTTCCTTCGCCCACCGTCTCGCCATGGTCGAGGCTGCAATTAAAGAGTACCCGGCCTTCCAGGCCTCCGATCTCGAACTGCAGCGGAGTGGCAAGAGCTTCTCCGTCGACACCTTGGAGATTTTGCGCCAGGAGGACCCGCAAGGGGAACTTTACTTCATCATTGGCCTCGATTCTTATCGTGACATCGCTTCATGGAAAAATGTTCCCCGCATTTTCAGTCTCTGCCACCTGGTTGTAACAACCCGTCCTGGCGTCGTAATCAAGGATTCTCTGCAGCCCCTCTCCGTTGCGATGCACAGAGACTTCTGTTACGATGAAGATGCAAAAAAAATACGCCACAAATCAGGCAATTATCTGATTTTTCTGGAAGAGACCAGACTCGACATCTCATCAACACAGATTCGTGCGCTGAAAAGAAAAGGCCAACCGATTGAGCACCTGGTTCCTGCTGCCGTCGCAACCTACATTGAAGAGAATGGCCTCTATAAAGAGAGCCCGCATCAATAAAAGAAGCACACTTTAAGCAGAAAAAACCTAACACAGGGAGTCACTAATTTGTTATCGCAAGACCGGGCGCAAAAATGCGCCGCTTTAGCCCTCGACAAAAAAGCATTTAACGTCCGCGTTCTCGACGTTCGTAAGATTTCATCACTAACCGATTTTCTTGTCCTCGCTTCCGGCAGCTCGGATCGCCAGGTCAAAGCGGCCGCCGAATCGGTACATCTCGGCCTGAAAAGCGAACACGCTACCATGCCGATCGGTATTGAGGGCCTCAACGAAGGCCGCTGGGTACTGATCGACTACGGTGATGTCATGGTGCACGTTTTCCACGAACCGGTTCGACTCTTCTACGACCTTGACGGTCTCTGGTGTGACGCTGAAGAGGTCCCGATTCAGGAAGACGCTATGGCGGGCCAGGAAACCCCGTGAAATTAAGCCTGCTCTGTGTCGGTCGCCTTAACCTGCCGTTCGCGAATGATGGCTGCGCCGAATTTACCGGGAGGTTGAAACGTTACCTGCCCCTCGTCATCCATGAGATCAAAGAGCATAAGACGGGACGCAAACAGGACCTGCCACGCATCGTTGCTACAGAGGGTGAAGCTCTCGGGCAGAAGATCCCGCCCGGAGCCTTTGTGATTGCACTGGACCAGGGCGGCAAGAAGCTAAGTTCTGAGGGGCTTGCAGACCTGATGCAAGATCACATGCTGCGCAGCATTCCGGAATGGACGCTTTTAATTGGTGGCCCCTATGGCCTGAGTGACTCCTTGAAGAAACGGGCAGACCTGACCCTCTCCCTGTCACCCATGACCCTGACTCATCAGATGGCACGCCTGCTGCTGCTTGAACAACTCTACAGATGTTGTACGATTATTCGCAACGAACCCTACCACCACCAGTAGCAGAAAGATTGTTCCATCAACCCTTTTTAAGTGATTTTTTCTTCGCCAGAAAGCCGTCTTTTGTGGTTAACTGACAGACCATACAATTTTCAGACATGTTAAGGAGAGTAGCATGAGTAAACGTTTCGACCAGGTCAAAGAGCAGTTACTGAAAGAACGCCAGAACCTTCTGCAGGAAGTCAGCAATTCCTATGAAGCCTGCCGTGAGATTGGTCAGGATGGCGTACCTGATATCGGTGACATGTCCTCTGCAGCCTACAGTCGCGACGTCCTCTTCAACGTCAGCGAAACGCAACGTCAGCGTATCAACGACATCGATGTAGCCCTGAATCAGATTGAAAAAGGCGAATATGGCATCTGCATGAGCTGCGGCGAAAATATTTCACCCCGGCGGATGGAAGTCAGGCCATTTTCCCGTTATTGTATAGAATGCAAAACCGACATTGAAAAATTTGGTGAATAACCTGATCTTAAGTGCTTCATGACGATAAGCCTACCGGGAGGGTCACAATGATTTATCTGGCAATATTAACCTTCGTTTTTGTTATTTTTGCATTCTGCTTCCTCTACTTCTGGGGCATCAACCCGGGAGATATGACAGTCTTCTACGCGGCAGGCGAGGGACTGACCTTTCCGGCTCCAATCATTATCATCGGCGCGATTCTGATCGGCTTGCTGCTGGGCAACGGGCTGCATATTCTGAGTCTTATCGCTCATTCATTTTCTCATTGGCGTCGCGACCAGAGCCAGAAAAAGGCCCAGGAGACAAATGCCATTTATCGCGAAGGCGTCGGCCGGCTCCTCTCCGGCGACCTGAAAAAAGCGCGTACCCTTCTAAACAAGGCCATTGATCGTGACCCCAAACGGGTCGACACTCTGATCGCCATGGCCAACCTGGCCGCCCAGGAGGGTAACTCCACGGAGAGCCTTGGCCTGTTGCGAAAAGCAGGGGATCTGGACCCGAAAAGTCTCGAGGTTCTTTTCAAGACGGCAGCGATCCAGGAAGAGACCGGCCATGATGATGAGGCCATGGCTTCTTACCAGGAACTTATTAGCCGCGAAAAGGACAACCGTAAAGCGCTTCGCTCTCTGCGAGATCTCTACATCAAGCACGACCGCTGGCAGGAGGCTCTTGAAACCCAGCGTCAGGTGCTCAAGGCCGGACCGGGCGCTAACCGCGTTGCCGATGAGAAAGCCCTGCTTCTCTACCTGCGCTATGAAGTGGCCAGCCAGTCAATATTGAACGGTTCTGCAGATCAGGCTAAATCGGAACTGAAGGACATCCTGCGCCAGGAGCCTGACTTTGCTCCGGCGCAAGTCTCCCTTGGTGATGCCCTGGTCGCTTTAAACCAGGGAGACGACGCGGTCAAAATCTGGCAGGAAGGCTACAAGAAGCTTGGCAAAGGTGTTTTCCTCGAACGTCTTGAGGACTACTTCATGGAGCGTGAAGATCCTTCTTCACTCCTGAACTTCTTCCGCAGCGAAGTCCTCGAGCAAGGTGATGATCTCATGTTCCGCCTCTTCTATGGCAAGCTCTGTCTTCGCCTGGAAATGGTCGACGAGGCCAAAGAGCAACTTCAGGCGGTCGAGAGTTCCGGCGTCGAATCCCCTCAAGTGCATCTCCTGCTTGCAGAAACCTACCGTCGCTGCCGCGAGCCGGAGCAGGCCATCAGTGAATACAAAAAGGCTCTTGGCATCTCCAAACGCCTGCACCTGAACTTCGTCTGTGAAAAATGTCAGCACGTTTCTGCCGAATGGAACAGTCGTTGTCCAGCCTGCGGCGAATGGAATGCGAGCAGTCTGGTCGATCGCAAGCTGATTCAGGATGCACGTCCTCTCGCTCTCGACAAGATGGTCATCCATCACGGCGAGCAAAAAGAATGGGCAGGTGCATGAAAAAACCGGTAGCACTGATCATTCTGGACGGCTGGGGAATTAACGAGAATTGCGAGAACAACGCCGTCTGCCTGGCAAAGACTCCACGCCTGGATGATCTGTTTCAGAGCTACCCGTCGACCTGGCTGAATGCCTCGGGCCTCAATGTCGGCCTGCCGGAAGGGCAGATGGGCAACTCGGAGGTCGGACATCTCAATATCGGCGCCGGCCGTATCATCTACCAGGATCTGACCCGCATCAGTCAGAGCATTGCCGAGGGAGATTTCTTTACCAATCGGGTCCTGCTCGAAGCCCTGCAGCAGATCCACAAAGCTGGCGGCAAACTCCACCTGATGGGGCTGCTCTCAGACGGCGGCGTCCATTCGCACAACACCCACCTCTACGCCTTGATCGAACTGGCTAAACGCCAGGGAGTTGAAGCCTGCATCCACGCCTTTATGGATGGTCGAGACACGCCTCCGCAGAGCGGAGCAGAGTATCTCGCACAACTTGAAACGGAGCTAAAGCGCATCCAACACGGGCAACTGGCAACCGTCATCGGCCGCTACTACGCTATGGATCGAGACAATCGCTGGGATCGTGTATCGCGAGCATGGCAGGCGATAACCCTCGGCCAGGGGCACGCGGTCAATTCAAGCGCTGAGGCGATCGAAGCGGCCTACGCGGCCGGCCAAACCGATGAGTTTGTCGAACCACAGGTCATCCAAAAAAATGGCACGCCGGTCGGCCCCATCAATGATCAGGATGGCATCATCTTTTTCAATTTCCGCGCAGACCGGGCCAGAGAAATCACCCGTCCCTTCACACAAAAAGACTTCAATAAATTTGAACGTGTGCAAACACCTCAACTCTCAACCTTTGTCTGCCTGACTGAATACGATGAAACCTTTGACCTGCCGATCGCTTATAGCACCGAAAGTTATCCCAAGATTCTCGGCGAAGTTGTTGCAGCCGCCGGGATGAACCAGTTGCGGATTGCCGAGACCGAAAAATATGCCCACGTCACCTTCTTCTTCAACGGTGGCATCGAAGCTCCTTTTAACAACGAAGATCGCGCACTGATTCCATCACCCAAAGAGGTCGCTACATACGACCTGAAACCCGAGATGAGCGCTCCTGAAGTCACCGAAGAGGTTATCAGACGTATTCAATCAGAACACTATGATCTGATTATCCTGAACTTTGCCAACCCAGACATGGTGGGCCATACAGGAGTTCTGCCAGCGGCAATCAAGGCTATGGAAACGGTTGACCTCTGCACCGGTCGAGTTATTGATGCTTTGCTGGCGACAGGAGGCTGTGCTCTGATAACAGCTGACCACGGCAATTGCGAAAAGATGCTCGATGAAAACGGCACGCCTCATACCGCGCACACGGCAAACAGGGTTCCGCTCATCTTCGTTGACGCTGCAAAACGCGACTGCAGTCTTCAGCCCGGCATCCTTGCTGATATTGCACCCACCATTCTCAACCTGCTGGGCCTCGAAGTTCCTGCTGAGATGACAGGCACGAACCTTATTTCATAAAGTGTAGTAAGTTATCATACCTCTGGGGGGGGGGGGAATCCATGTGGGTCAACTTGCGTCGTGCACTATCGGCAGGTATCGACCTGTTTTTACCACCGGCCTGCCTGCTCTGTGGACAGCTTCTGCCCCCAGGCTTCGACCCGCAGGAATTCTGCGCAGAATGTCAGGCAAGCATGCCGCCCCTGGGGAGATCACACTGCAGTTGTTGCAGCCAACCTTTCCCCGCATCTTCATCACAACATCTCTGTGCAACTTGCCTGCAGCGACCAGCTGCCTTTTCAACCGTCCACGCGGCCTGCTCCTACCAGGAGCGCGTCAAAGACGCCATCCATCAGCTAAAGTATCGCAACCAGGTCAACCTGGCAGAGCCCCTAGGAAAACTTCTCGGCAAATCGCTTGAGGTTGCTGAAGTCGGCTTCAAGCCAGAGTGTATTATTCCGGTCCCCTTACACCCCGGTCGCTTGAAAAAACGTGGCTACAACCAGGCGCTTGAAATCTCTCGGCCGCTGGCCAGAAAGATGCAGGTTCCTATCGATACCACTCTTTTACAACGCACCCTTAAAACACCGCCACAGCAAGGGCTGACCGCCGCAGAGAGAAGAAGTAATCTACGCAACGCTTTCATAGTCACCACAACACCCTCTGCACGAAACATCTTACTGGTCGATGATGTTATGACGACCGGTGAAACAGTCCGTGAGTGCAGCAGGGTTCTTATGAAAAACAATATTGCTGAGGTTCAGGTTGCCGTGATCGGACGCGCTTGAAAATCGGGGATTGTGACGCACAGAGCATTAGTGATAAAATCTTAAACCTAAGGAGTTTATCTTCCTAATGTCAAAAGCCAGTGCCATCATAAAAAACATCTCCCTTGAGCAAGCCCTGACGACTATACCCAGCGGCCTGTTTGTCGTCGACACAGAGATGCATATCGTCTACTGGAATCCTGCCGCGGAGCGGATCACTGGTTATAGTGCCGAAGAAGCCGTCGGAAAGCATTGTTCTTTTTTGCGAGGGATTCCCTGCGAGGAAAGATGCGGGCTTTTTCACTCCGACACCCCTAAGCCGATCATTGGTGGCAGATGTACAATCATTACCAAGTCGGGCAAAACGGCTCAACTGATCAAGAATATGGAGTTTCTTCGCGACGCTGACGGTGAAATTGTCGGCGGCATCGAATCGTTCAACGATCTTTCTCAACAGTACGCATTGGAAGAATCTTTGCGCGAACAGGCGACGACGCTGGAAGTCAGGGTCAATAAGCGCACAGAGGAACTCAAGAAGAGCGAACAACGC
Source organism: Deltaproteobacteria bacterium IMCC39524 (assembly GCA_029667085.1). Taxonomy (NCBI): domain Bacteria; class Deltaproteobacteria; species Deltaproteobacteria bacterium IMCC39524. The sequence goes on along the minus strand of JARUHJ010000007.1, from coordinate 65,490 downwards.
TTCCGTATCGTCCTTGACAACATGGACGACTTGGCCTACATCGCCAATGAAGACCTCATGCTCACTTTTATGAACCGTGCCATGCTGGAGTCTTTCGGGGATCGCGTTGGAGAATCTTGCCATGAAGTCCTCCACAACGAAAAAAATCCCTGCTCATGGTGCCCTATGGACAAGATCTTCAAGAACCGCACGGTCCGTGACGAACGCAAGCTCGGCGGGCACGAGAGAACCTACGAAATTGTACACACACCCTTGCCGGCAGAAGACGGCATCAGGCAGAAGCTTGCGGTCTGCAGAGATATTACCCTACGCAAAAAGACGGAAGACGACCTGAAAGAAGCCAATCGTGAACTGGATGCTTTTGCACATTCAATTTCCCATGACCTACGCGGTATTCTCGCCCCGGTCGTCACCTACATGGACTTCCTGAGCATAACCTACAGCGAGGTCTTTGACGACCAGATCCTTCAGATTCTAGGTGAAGTCGAACGCCAGAGTGAGAGGGCCATCGCGCTCCTTGATGATCTTCTGGACCTCGCACAGGTCAGCCACGTTAAAGCCGGCGACAACCCGACAGATGTCAATATGATCGTGAATGAAGTCGTTCGCGAACTGACCCTCAACAATGAGGACAGCCTGGATATCATTGCCGAGAAACTGCCCCAGACGTGGCTTCCCGAAACCCTTGTTTACCAGATTTTCATCAATTTACTGAGCAACGCCAACCACTACGTACCGAGGGAAAGTAGCGCCATCGAAATAGGCAGTTGGGATGAGAGCAAGAGTACCACCTACTTTGTTCGCGACTTCGGTCCGGGCGTTCCTGCGAAGGAACGGGAAACCATTTTTGAGATTTTTTCCCGTGGCAAAAGAGCCAAGGGACAACGCGGCACCGGTGTCGGCCTCGCCATTGTGCGTAAAATTGCCTTGCGCTGCATGGGCCAGGTTTGGGTTGAACAAACGCCCGGTGGGGGCGCAACCTTCTGCATCTCTTTGCCGAAAGCACCGGCCTTCGGAGAGAAACCCAATTAACCCACCCTCTCAAATCCGTACAAAACCAAAGGGATGACCAACGCCCTCCACAACGACCATGCCTAAACCAACAGAGACAGAACTACTCTGCCTGTACATGACGTTGCTTGACCACTTCGGGCCACTCAACTGGTGGCCGGCGGACAACCCCTTCGAGGTTGTTATCGGTGCCATCCTCACTCAGAATACAGCCTGGACCAATGTAGAACTGGCGATAGCAAACCTTAAAGAAGAGCAAGTTCTTTCCCCTGACAAATTGGCTGACATTCCGATTGATCGGCTCGAAGAGCTAATCAAGCCCTCCGGTTTTTTCCGGCAGAAAGCAAACCGACTGCAAAGTCTTTCCAGACATCTGGCAACGGAATGGCAAGGTAACTTGAACGATTTTTGCAGCGGATCACTTGATGAAGCCAGGGATAGATTGCTTGCCAGGCCCGGAATCGGCCCGGAAACCGCAGATTCTATTCTCCTTTACGCCGTATATCGGCCTTCATTTGTCGTTGATGCCTACACCAGACGCATTTTCGAGCGCGTCGGAGTTTTGCATGGCGACGAGACTTATGCTGAGGTTAGAGAGATCTTTACCCAGGCACTCCCCGAAGACGTTACCCTCTACAACCAATACCACGCACTGATCGTGCAACTGGCCAAGACCTTCTGCAAAAAGAGAAAGCCCCTTTGCAACGGATGCCCGATCTGCAGAGACTGCCGTTTCGCAACCCAGACAACGCTTGGCGAGACAAACGGACCATGCCCGCCCAAAGCCCCATAAAGATACAATATTGTCTGGAATTGTATCTTTATGGCCAAGCACAGCCACCCTCATTTGTAAATTCGACGCGGCAAAAAGCCGTGAAGACTCAATTTATGGCCGTTATAAATTTTTTAATCCCCATACATCATACTGGCACTCCTCCTGCAAATATCAGCCCCCAAGAAAATCAAGCGTTAACATCCGGAGGTATTAAACCGTGGGAAAATCTGTCAAAAACCCTAAAAAGCACATCGTTTCTTGCCGCGTCAACGAAGGTGAAATGGAAACCCTTCAACATCTGACCGAAGAGTCCGGCATCAGCATCTCGGAACTCTTGCGACAAAGTCTCTTACAACTTTGCGACCAGCCTCACCAGGGCAGCCAGCAAGCCGCCTGAACAAGAGACAGGCCCGATTAGCAAAAGCCCTTATTCAGAGGTTCTACCTCAGCTCAATCCCCTGATTTACCTTGACTTATTCAGCCATTTTGATAAGTTGCGGTGTTCAAATCTGCACCGAAAAGGGGGCCTGCGAGGCTGAATATGGACTACAAAGAGACGCTAAATCTTCCGGCAACCGATTTCCCGATGCGCGGCAACCTGCCACAACGCGAGCCGGAAATCATGCTCCGCTGGACCGAACTGGATCTCGACCGCAAACTTAGCGAGCCGAACCAGGAGAAGCCCAACTTCACTCTGCACGACGGCCCTCCCTATGCCAATGGCAACATTCACATTGGCCATGCGCTGAACAAAATCCTCAAAGACATCGTCATCAAAAGCAAGCGGATGCAGGGCTATTATGCGCCTTACGTCCCCGGCTGGGATTGCCATGGCCTGCCGATCGAGCTGAAAGTCGATCAGAAGCTGGGCAAGAAGAAGCGGGAGATGACCAAGGCCGAGGTTCGCAAAGAGTGCCGCACCTACGCCAAAGAATGGGTCGACATCCAGAGTGATGAATTCCGCCGTCTCGGCATTTTCGGTGACTGGAAACATCCCTACCTGACCATGACCACCGATTACGAAGCAGCAACCGCTCGTGAGCTTGCGCGCTTTGCCGAACGAGATGGTCTCTACAAGGGACGCAAACCAATCCACTGGTGTTCTTCCTGCGTAACAGCGCTGGCTGAGGCCGAAGTCGAGTATGAAGACCACACCTCGCCATCGATCTTCGTCAAGTTCCCCTACCTGGACGAGTTACCTGCAGGCTTTGACGCGCTCGCCGAAAAACCCTTGTCGTTTGTTATCTGGACGACGACCCCCTGGACGATTCCAGCCAACCTGGCCGTCTGCTTGCACCCTGAGCTGCCTTACGTCGCCATCGACACCGGCGCCGAGCTGTTGGTCATGGCAGAAGGCCTGCACGCCCAGGTCCTGGCCGAACTCAACATCACTGAATTCAAAATCGCCAAAACCTTTCAGGCTGACGTCTTCGAAAAGAAAGAGTGCCGCCACCCGCTTTACGACCGCGCTTCACTTCTGGTCCTCGGCGATTACGTCACCCTTGAAGCTGGGACCGGATGCGTACACACCGCGCCCGGGCATGGTCATGATGACTACCTGACCGGCCTGCGTTACGGACTCGAAATCTACAACCCGGTTGACGACTACGGTCGTTACCGTGAGGACCTTGAGTTCTTTGGCAAGGAGAAAGTTCCAGCCGTCAACCCTCAGGTCAGCGCCAAGTTGGCAGAAGTTGGCGCGCTGCTCGGCGAAGACAAGCTTTCTCACAGCTACCCCCACTGCTGGCGCTGCAAGAAACCGATCATCTTCCGGGCCACCGAACAGTGGTTCATCTCCATGGAAGCCAATCAACTCCGCCAGAAAGCACTCGAGCACATAAACGATGTACAGTGGATTCCACACTGGGGACGCGACCGCATCTACAACATGATCGAAAACCGTCCCGACTGGTGTATCAGCCGCCAGCGCAGCTGGGGTGTACCGATCACGGTCTTCTATTGCGGCAAATGCGATGAAGCTTTGGCCGATGGCAAGATCATGCACCATGTCGCCGATCTTTTCGAAGAGACGGGCAGCGATATCTGGTACGAAAAAGAAGCCAAAGAGCTCTTGCCTGAGGGCACTGTCTGCCCAAGTTGCGGCCATGATGATTTCCGCAAAGAGATGGACATCCTTGACGTCTGGTTCGACTCCGGCGTTTCGCATGCCGCGGTCGTGGAGAAGAAAGAACAGCTCAAGACACCAGCCGATCTCTACCTCGAAGGCAGTGACCAGCATCGCGGCTGGTTCCATTCCAGCCTGCTCGCCTCGGTCGGCACCCGTGATGCGGCGCCATACAAAGCGGTTCTGACTCATGGCTTCGTGCTCGACGAGAAAGGTCGCCCGATGTCCAAGTCGGTCGGCAATGTCGTCGCTCCAGAAAAAGTCATCAAACAATATGGCGCCGAGATCCTGCGTCTCTGGGTGGCCACCCAGGATTACCGCAACGACACCCGCGTCGGCGATGCGATCCTCAAGCAGGTCTCAGAAGCTTATCGACGCATCCGCAACACGGCCCGCTACATCCTGGGCAACATCCATGATTTCGATCCGGCCACCGACACGGTTGCCGACAAGGATCTGCTCGAGATCGATCGCTGGGCTCTCTCCCGCCTGGAAGAACTGGTTAATCGCGTTCTGAAATCCTACGAATCTTACGATTTCCACGTGCTCTATCACGCTGTACACAACTTCTGTTCTGTCGATATGAGCGCTTTTTACCTCGACGTCCTCAAGGACCGGCTCTACACCTCGCCGACCGAGAGCCTGGAGCGCCGCAGCGCCCAGACCTCTATGTATCGCATCCTGGATGCACTGACCCGCATGATGGCTCCGGTCCTCTCCTTCACCGCTGAAGAGATTTGGGAGTTTATACCTGGAGAGCGTGAAGAGAGTGTCCACTTGGCAGAGTTCCCAAGCTTTGAGGATAGTCTTATCGATAATGCCTTGGAGGAAAAGTACGAACGTATCCTGGCTGTTCGCAGTGACGTTGCCAAAGTTCTCGAATTGGCCCGTGCAGAGAAGATCATCGGTCATTCTCTTGACGCGCGCGTAGAACTCGCTGCCGATGGCGCCTTGGCCGATTTGCTTAAACAAGAGTCGGCACAGCTGGCCTGCCTGTTGATTGTCTCTCAGGTTGAAGTGACAGATAGTCTGGAAAACGCTACTACGGGGGAGAACTTGCCTGGGTTGAAGATCCGCGTCAGCAAGGCCGATGGCGAAAAATGCTCGCGCTGCTGGAACTACGCCACAACAGTTGGTGACCATGATGATCACCCCGAGATCTGCCACCGCTGTCTTCAAGCTCTTGCCTGAAGACAAACGAAACGCGGCACGCGGAATGAGTGACGAGAACAGGCACGACCCACCCGCAAGCCCTCGACAATCTGACAGCGCAACAGTAAGCGTTTGTTGTTAAGTTTTTTTTGCATCCCACGTTACTCGCCGCGCGTACCGAGAACCTATGAAAAGGTATTACACATTATCGGCCATCAGCCTGGTTCTTTTGATTCTTGACCAGGCAAGCAAACTGTACGTGGACGCCAACTTCCGCCTCCACGAAACGGTGCCGGTAATCCGTGGGTTTTTCCACCTGACCTATGTCCGCAACAAGGGGGCGGCCTTCGGCATCCTCTCCGACAGCGCTATCCGCATCCCCTTCTTCATCACCGTATCGATCATCGCCATGCTCGGCATCCTCTGGTATATCAAGCGACTCAGAGAAGACCAAAAGCTGGCCTTTTTTGCCTTGTCTCTGGTTTTTTCCGGAGCTTTCGGCAACCTGATCGACCGTATCCGACTCGGCGAAGTCATTGACTTCCTTGACGTCTTTTGGCAACGCTACCACTGGCCGGCCTTCAACGTCGCCGATTCAGCAATCACTATAGGCGTCACACTTCTGTTTATCGAGATGTGGCGTGAAGACAGGAACAAATCTAAATCTGAAAAGGAGGAGAGTACGTTATGAAAAAAATCTGTCTGCTTCTGGCGCTGGGCTTTATGGTATTCACCCTGTCTGCCTGTGAAACCATGAAAGGCCTCGGCAAAGACGTGGAAGACGCCGGCGAATGGGTTCAGGAAAAAGCAAACTAACAAAAGGCTGCCCCTCAAGGCAGCCTTTTCCTTTATCTAGAAGCAATCAAGCCACTGATAGTGATTCTTACTATGCCACCCTCTGTAAACGGGGATGATGCAGTTTGACATTACTCAGGCTCTGCAGAAAACCGATCAGACTCTGGTTGACTTCATCAGGAGCCTCCAAGTTAATCAGGTGACCGGCGTCATTGATGAGCTGACGGACACAATTTTCCGGACCAGGCTGCTTGAGTGCCGTCATGACCTTGTCTCGGGCGCCGGTCATGACCAGGGTCGGGACAGGATAGAGCTGACCTTCATCACGGTATCTGAGCCGACTCGGCCGCGAAGCCAAAGCTCCCGCCAGCATCGTATCAGAAGGCTTTCCCATCCAGTCACGCAGCTGGCTTTTCATGTTCCGCTTAGCCTCTGAAGGCTGCCCTGAGAGAAGGTGTTCACAAAGGTTATCAATTGCTGTCGGGCGATGTCCTTCTCGAACCAGTTCTGCCAAATCAAAACGACGGACCTCTTCGGCAGCATCTCCCGGCTGCATCGCTGGCGACAAGAAGCAGGTTGCGGCAACCCGGTGAGGATAGCGCTCAAGCATATCCAATAAAAGCCCACCGGCCATGGAGAAACCAACCATAACCGCACGGCCAATACCGAGATAACTCATCAGCGCATTGATGTCGTCGGACAATGCGGCGAGACTAAAGCTTTCTTCGACACAAACACTTTCACCAAAGCCCCTTAAATCAGGAGCGACAACACGCATGCCCTGCCCCGAGAGAGCTTCGATCTGCGCTTGCCACATTTGCCGACAGAGTGGAAAACTGTGGATCAGGATCACGGCTGGACCGCAGCCGACATCATCATAAGCCAACCAATTGCCATTGATACATGCCTTCATAAGAGACCTCCAGGGAGTATGGGTTGCAATAACGCACATCTCTTAAGGCAAGGTTCATACCATTGTTCTAAAAAACCAGAGTCTTTTTTTAGTCAACAATTACATATATTTAGAGAATAAAATAAACCAAAAAATATCGGTTTGTACTTGAACGGCTTGCAGATTTGCAAACCTGGATATATTTTTCTTTGCATTTGTGCAAAAAATAGCGGAAGAAAAAAGGTCAGGTATGAGCTATAGACATAGGTAACCCTATTTCCTTGACCTGTACAGTCATACCACCCTAAGCGCCCTGTTTTGTAGCAAGGAACAGCTCTTCAACCTTCTTCCTTGCCCAGGGCGTCTTGCGTAGAAACTTGAGACTGGACTTCACGGAAGGATCATTCCGGAAACAGTTAATATCGATGCGTTGCCCCAGTTCATTCCAACCATAAAATTCAACCAGTCTCTCTACGACCTGCTCCAAAGTTACACCATGCAGAGGGTTGTTGATTTGCTGTTCACTCACGGGATCACTATCTCCTCTTTTCACAAAAATGGAAAAAATGTAAAGCACCTAAAAAAATAACCCTGGAAATCTCTGTTGAACAGACCAGAAACATCCGGGTCTTGTTCTGGACCATCGGCCCCATCTTGTCTCGCTGCTTTTGTTCACCCAGGGGCAAACTCAAGCCTTGTCAAACCCCCTGCCAGCGACTAGAATCATCACCACCATGGAGCCGGAAAAATGAAAATATGTCTACTTGAGCCTTTCCATACCGGCTCCCATGCCGTCTGGGCGGAAGAGTTTGCCCGCTACAGCCAGCATGACGTAAAACTGATGACACTGAGCGGGCGACGTTGGAAATGGCGCATGCACGGTGGAGCGGTGACCCTGGCCCGCCACTTTATGGAGAGCGATGCTCTACCCGATCTTCTGCTTGCCAGCGACATGCTCGATCTGACAACCTTTCTTGCCCTGACCCGGGCGAAAACGGCCGGGTTGCCGACCGCACTCTATTTTCACGAGAATCAATTGTCCTACCCCTGGTCTCCCAACGGAGCCAACCCGGCGCAGCAACGCGCCCACTATGCATTCATCAATTACACCAGCGCTCTCGCTGCTGACAAGGTCCTCTTCAACTCACAATACCACCTTGAAGCTTTCACCGGTCAACTGACTGAGTTTTTGAAAAGCTTTCCCGACCAGAATGAGCTGGAGAGTGTTGATCTGATCAAAGCCAAGAGTGAAGTCCTCCACCTGGGTCTCGACCTGCAGCGCTTTGACGAACACCGGCAAGAAACAATCGACGAGGCCAGCAAACCACCACTGATCCTCTGGAACCACCGCTGGGAATATGACAAGAACCCGGAAGAATTCTTCACGGCTCTCTACCGCCTGCAAGAGGAAGAATTCGCTTTCGAAGTGTCTGTACTGGGTGAGTCCTACCGCAACTGCCCGCCTGTCTTTACCGAGGCACAGCAACGTCTCGGCGAGCGGATTATCCATTTTGGCTATGCCGAAAATTTTGCCGATTATGCCCATTGGCTCTGGCGGGCTGACATCCTGCCCGTCAACTCCAATCATGACTTTTTTGGAGCCAGCGTCATTCAGGCCATCTACTGTAACTGCACACCACTCCTGCCGCGTCGCCTGGCTTACCCGGAGCATATTCCCCCGGCACTGCAAGACGATTTTCTCTATGATGACTTTGAAAACCTGCTGCAACGTTTACGGAACATTTTAAAAAAACCTGTTCAACAAAAGGGTCTCTTGCGCTCCCACGTTGCCCGTTACGGCTGGCAAAAGCAGATAACACGCTACGACAACCTGTTCACCGGCATGTTATAGAGAAACTGTACTGACAACTTTTTGTTGCAACTATCGGAAGAATTGCTAAAGTGCGTTTGCATCACAAGCTCTTATTCCACAACAGAAACAGCCTTCTTCACATAAGGAACAAAGATGAAAAAACTTTTTTTGCTCGCCCTGCTCCTAATGGTCTGTCTGCTCGTGACAACAGGGTGCATCCCGGACCTTCCGGGCCCCATCGGAATCCCTGGGATTTAAAGCACAACCTTGAAGCCTGACAACAAAGCCTTCTTCACCCGATCTGGAGTCAACGCTCTTGCAGACACCCGTCAAAGGACATATCGCCCGGCGCGCCGCCGAAATCACGCCGTTTCTCGCCATGGAGATCATGGAGAGAGCCAAAACCCTTGAGCTGGAGGGCCGTGAAATCATCTACCTCTGTCTTGGAGAGCCCGATTTCCCGACCCCCGAGCCGATCGTTAAGGCAGCCCAGAAAGCGATGCTGGCAGGAGAGACGCGCTACACACACTCTCTCGGCCGCATCGAGCTACGGGAAGCGATCGCAGAACATTACCAAAAACGCTACAAAGTGACCGTTGACCCGGAGCAGGTCATCGTCTCCTCCGGCACCAGCCCGCTTATGTTGTTGCTCTTTGCCGCACTCTGCAACCCGGATGACGAAGTCATCCTCACCGACCCATGCTATGCCTGCTATCCCAACTTCATCCGCTTTGTCGGTGCAAAGCCGCGTTTTTTACGAACCCACCCGGAGCAGGGATTCCAGCCACAACCAGAAGACGTAGTCCCCCTGATTTACGACAGAACCAGGGCTTTGCTGATCAACTCACCGGCCAATCCGGCCGGGTCAATCCTCTCTCGAGCAGAACTTGCAACACTTGCCGAACTGCCGATCCCGCTAGTCTCGGATGAAATCTATCACGGTCTGACTTACGAAGGGGAAGAACACAGCCTTCTCGAATTCACGGATAAAGCTTATGTCCTCGGCGGTTTTTCAAAGGCTTACGCCATGACCGGTTGGCGGCTCGGCTACCTGATCGCCCCGGAGCATGCGGTCAGAACTCTGCAGACCCTGCATCAGAATGTCGTGATCAGCGCCAACAGTTTCGTCCAGTTGGCCGGAGTTGCAGCTCTAAAGGAATGTGACTCTTATGTCGAAGAGATGCGCAGGGAGTATGATCGACGGCGACGCCAACTGATTCCACGCCTGGAGGAGATCGGCCTGAAAGTCCACACGCACCCGGTTGGCGCCTTCTACGTGCTCGCCGATGCTCGCCACATTTCCAACGATTCGCTCGCCCTGGCCAAAGAGATCCTCGAAGCCACCGGCGTGGCTCTCACCCCCGGCATTGATTTTGGGGAAGGTGCCGAAGGCTTCCTGCGTTTCTCTTACGCCAACTCAATGGAAAATCTCAACACAGCCGTCGATCGGCTCGCTGATTTTTTCCGGCAACGGGCCTGGCTCTGATCAGGGCAAACTGAAAGCAAAGAACGGCCGGCCAGGAGCCCTTATCAGAACAGGTATTTCTCCTCTTCACAAACGGTCGCAGCCAACAGCCGCTTGGCCTGCAGAAGCCCTGTCGCATCATACTTGGCAAAGCGCCGCACTCCTGACAAGACCATCAACAGCTGATCGCCTTCCTCAACATAAAAAGCCCCCTTCTTGGCAGCACTGCCGGCGATTTCCGTGGCGCTGAAGGCAAACACTTTTACAACCGCCTCAAGTAAAGCTTTTTTCTTTTCATTCGCTGAACGACAAGCCTTCTCGGCGCGCAAGACAGCACTTTCAATGGCAAAGATTTGAATTGCGATGTCAGCCGCGGCCATGAGGATTTCCTGCTCATCAGCCAGCTTTGTCATATACTTCTGTACAGCCGTACCGGCGAGAATCAAAAACAACGTCTTGAGATTTTTCAGCAATGCTTTCTCGGCGGCGAAAGGAATCGAGTCATCCAGTTCCTCAAAGCTTGGCGTCATCAGCGCCTCAAAAGCCTTCATGGCCTCGGCTTGCAACGGCAGTTCGCCCTTCAACGACTTCTTAAGGATCATACCGGGAATCAATAAGCGATTGATTTCATTCGTCCCCTCGTAAATCCGGTTAATTCGTTCGTCACGATAGAAACGTTCCGCCGGGTATTCACTGACGAAACCGTAACCACCGTGAATCTGTACCACCTCATCGACAACCCGGGCCAGCACCTCGCTACAGTAAACCTTGGAAATCGCGCATTCCGTGGCGTACTCCTCGATTCCCTTCTGGTACTCAATATAGTAGTTGTCGATCTCTCTATCGATGGTTGCCAGCTTGGTATCAAGCAAACCGGCCAAACGGTAGACGAGTGATTCAGCGGCGAAGGTCTCCGCTGTCAAATCAGCGATTTTTTCCTGAATGGCCCCAAAACTACTGATCGGCTGATTAAACTGTTTACGCTCATTAGCATACCTGACGCCGACAAGAGTCGCCTGCTTGGCAGCTCCGGTCACACATGCGCCAAGCTTGAAGCGACCGACATTGAGGACATTGAAAGCGATCTTATGACCTTTGCCCGCCTCGCCCAGCAAATTTCCAACCGGGACCCTGCAGTTATCGAGAATCACTTGAGTCGTCGAAGACCCCTTGATGCCCATTTTTTTCTCTTCGGGACCAATAACCAGGCCTTCAAAATCCTTTTCGACCAGAAAGGCCGTAAAGAGTTCCTTGTCAATCTTGGCAAACACAATGAAAAGTTTGGCAAAACTGCCATTAGTGATGAACTGCTTGGTGCCGTTGAGGATATAATGTGTCCCATCCTCGCTTAAAATCGCGGTCGCTCGCGCGCCGAGGGCATCGCTACCAGAACCCGGCTCGGTCAAACAGTAGGCAGCAGGCCATTCGCCGCTGACCAGTTTCGGCAGGTACTGCTCCTTCTGTGCCTCGGTGCCATAATAAACCAACGGCAAAGTACCGATCCCGGTGTGTGCCGCATAAGCGACAGAAAAACCTCCGGCAGGCGCTATCTTTTCGGCAACCAGCATACTGGTCACCTTGTCCAGCTCCATGCCTCCATACGCTTCCGGAGTATCCATCATCAACAGACCAAGATCCCCGCATTTCTTGAAAGCTTCAATCACCAGATCAAAATTCTGGTCTTCAATCTCATCGATGTGCGGCACAATTTCATTTTCGACAAACTGCTCGGTGGTCTCAGCAATCTGTTTCTGCTCGTCAGTAAACTCCTCTGGCGTAAAGATCTCGTCACAAGTCACTTCCGTAACCAGGAATTCACCACCTTTAAAGATTCTTTCCGCCATAGTTCACCTCTCTTGAAATTCATCGATTAAAAAATTCACCTGCGAACAAGACAACATCTTAAACAGAGCCTTGTTTATAACTGAGATGATTTGATCGTTATATCAGCCCATCACATACGCTCAAAAATCCCGGCCGCGCCCATCCCGCCACCGATACACATGGAGACCATGCCATAACGGGATTGCCGCCGCTTCATCTCGTGCATCAGGGTCGCTGTCAGTTTGGCGCCGGTGCAACCCAGGGGATGGCCGAGAGCAATTGCGCCACCGTTGACGTTGATAATCTCAGGATCCAGAGCCAAGGTCTTGATGACCGCAAGTGACTGAGCGGCAAAAGCTTCATTGAGTTCAATCAAATCAAGGTCTTTTTGCTGCAGACCGGCCATCTTGAGTGCCAGAGGAATCGCTTCGACCGGGCCAATGCCCATAACCTCGGGTGGCACCCCCCTGACCGCAAAACTAACAAAGCGGGCCAGAGGGTCTCTCCCCATCCGCTTGAGAAACGTTTCGGAGACGACCAGAGTTGCCGCTGCACCATCGGTCATCTGTGAGGTGTTGCCTGCTGTCACCGAACCGTTGACTTTGAAAGCCGGCTTGAGCCGGGCCAGCCCTTCAACCGTGGTATCGGCGCGGACGCCATCATCAGCACTGACAATAACCTGGGTCTTCTCAACCTTACCCTTAACGATCGCCGTCTCCTCAACCTGCACGGGAATGATTTCTTCTGCAAATCGACCGGCATCGATGGCCGCGGCCGCCTTGGCGTGACTTCCGGTCGCGAACAGATCCTGAGACTTACGGTCAATTCCGTATTGATCGGCAACCAGCTCTGCCGTGATGCCCATGGCAGCAAAAGTTTCCGGCCAATCTGCGACCAAGGCCGGGTTGGCGCTGAACTTATTGCCCCCCATAGGCACAGTGGTCATCGACTCGACACCGCCGGCAACAACGCAATCGGCGAACCCGGCCATGATCCTTTCGGCCGCCAGGGCGATCGACTGCAGTCCCGAAGAGCAAAATCGATTAATGGTCTGGGCCGGCACCTGGTAGGGGATACCTGCTCTCAAGGCGGCAATCCTGGCGACGTTCATTCCCTGCTCACCTTCGGGGAAGGCACAGCCGAGCAGAATGTCGTCGATCTCCAGTGCGTCGATACCTGTGCGTTCCACTAACCCGGAGAGGGCAGCTGCCGCCAAATCATCGGGGCGCATGTCCTTGAATTTGCCTTTGTTTGCCCGGCAGCCAGCCGTTCGGTAGGACGCCAGAATATAGGCTGTTTTCATTGCTATTCTCCCTTAACGAAATCAGTTACGTAGCGGCTTGCCGGTCTTCAACATATGTTGGATGCGCTGGGCGGTCTTTTTGTTGCCGCACAATTTGAGGAAACCTTCGCGTTCCAGTTGCAGCAGATACTCCTCTGAAATCGGCATACCGGCGGGCACGTCACCACCACAGATAATCGAGGCAATAATACTGCCGATTTCCGCATCATACTCAGAAGCAAAACCGCCCATCTGCAGATTCCAGAGTTGGCTCTTGATACTGGCTGCTACGCTGCGTCCAGGTGCCGGAACATTCTCCATGGGCCGCTTCGGCCGGAAGTTGACCGACAGGGCCAGCACCTTCTGTTTGGCATCAGAGAGCAGACGGTCTATATCCATACTGACGCTATCTACCGTGCGCATGTAACCCATGTCGAACAGTTCAGCCGCTCCCATGGAGAACTTCGCCATACCAATCTGTTTAAAATATTTGAAGATAAACGGAGTCACATCGGTGTCGTGGCGAGTTGCCAATTCTGACGCGCGCAGGCACATCTCCTTGGTTCCGCCACCGGCCGGCAGTAAACCGACACCGACCTCGACCATACCCATGTAGGTTTCCGCATAAGCGTTGATTGCGGCAGCATGAAGGCAATATTCAGAAGCCCCGCCAAGGGTCATATTGAAGGGCGCGGCCACCACCGGCACCTTGGCAAGCTTGACCGCCATGGTCGCTTTCTGGAAAACGCGCACCATCATGTTGATATCTTCATAGGCCCCTTCCGCCATGGCCACCGCCAGCAGCATCAGGTTGGCGCCAACAGAAAAGTTGGCACCCTGGTTACCAATAACCAGGCCGACGCCTTCTGTCTCTGCCCGCTTGATCGCCTTATGGGTCATGGCCAGGATATCGCCCGTGACTGCGTTCATTTTTGAATGAAACTCCAGACAGAAAACACCGTCACCAAGATCAAGGACTGAGCTGCCGGAACTCTTCTCAACCACGCCCTGGCTCTTCTTGAGAATCTGTAGATTGATCTGCCCCGGCTTGAGTGGGTAAGGCCGGTATTGGTTAGATTCCAGATCGAAAAATTCTTTTTGACCGGACGCGTTGAAACGATAAAAGCTTTTGATCTTTTTCAATGCTTCAGGAACGATGACACCATCGCTTTCTGCGCGCTTGACGAAGTTTTCGACACCAAAGGCATCGAGCATTTCGAAAGGCCCGAGCTCCCAATTAAAACCCCACTTCATTGCATTATCAATGTTGACCACGTCGTCAGCGATTTCCGGGATGCGGTTAAAGGTATAGACCAGAGTGTCGCGCAAGGTCTTCCAGGCGTATTCGGCCGCCTTGTCCTGCCCTTCTGCAACCATCCTGATTTTCTGCGCCGGATCATCAACCATCTTGACCGCTGCGATGGAGGCGAATTTCGGTTTTACGACAGGCTTGAATTCTCCACTGGTGTAGTCGTAATAAAAGATTTTACGCTGACCGTCGACCTGTTCCTTACGATAGAAGCCAGCCTTGCTCTTGTTACCGAGCAGCCCCTTATCGACCATCTCTGCCATGAACGTCGGAACTTTGAAAACCTCTCGCTCCTCATCGTCTGGCAACAGCTGATAAGAATTGTTACCGACATGGATCAGGGTGTCGATACCAACCAGGTCGGCGGTACGAAAGGCTGCCGACTTCGGCCGACCTGTCGCCGGACCTGCGATAGCGTCGACCTCTTCCACGGTCATGCCCATAGCGACCATGTGCTCAATGCCCTTGTAGATGGCATAAACACCGATCCGGTTGGCGATAAAGTTGGCCGTATCCTTGGCGTGCACAATGCCTTTGCCGAGCCGAAAACTGATAAAAGCAGCGAGAGCGTCCACTACGGCCGGATCCGTCTCGCGACAGGGAACAATCTCCAACAGGCGCATGTAACGCGGCGGGTTGAAGAAGTGGGTGACCAAAAAATTCTTACGCACATCGGCCGGCAAGCCTTCAGCCATGGCGTTAACGGACAGGCCGCTGGTGTTGGTCGACAGGATCGTCCCCGGCGTCAGGTGCGGCACCACTTTCTCGAACAGGCTCTGCTTGATCGGCAAATGCTCGATGACCACCTCGATAACCCAGTCACAATCCTTAAGCCTTATCAGGTCATCATCGAAATTGCCGACCTCAATCTGGCTGGCATACTCTTGCAAATAGAGTGGCGCCGGTTTCATTTTCAACAAACCCGCAAGACCCGTTGCAGCAATGCGGTTACGCACCTGGGGCGTATCCAGGCTCAGACCCCAGGCTTCTTCCTCATCACTCAATTCCTTCGGAACCATGTCGAGCAGCAGAACATCAAGACCTGCGTTGGCCAGGTGAGCGGCAATCGTGGCGCCCATAACTCCGGCGCCCAATACGGCCACACGGTTGATTTGCCTCATGTGAGTCCTCCATTATCCTGCGGTTGATCATCAGAACCGTTGCCATTGCGCAGGTAAAGCCGTTCGATACCGTCCTGGTACTTGGCAGCAATCACCTTGCGCTTGAGTTTGAGGGTTGGTGTCAGTTCTCCTCCATCCACAGAAAAGTCACGCGGCAGGAGAATGAATTTTTTTATCGTTTGATAGGTGGGCAGCTTCTCGTTGATGCGTTGCAGACGGTGAGCATAACGTCTTTGCACCTGCTGGTTCGTGACCAGGTCTTCCATGTCCAGGTAATCAAGACCTTCTTGCTGCGCCATCTGGATCAAGCGTTCCAGATTCGGCGTCAGGATTGCGACGAGATAAGGTTTGCGATCACCATAGACAAAAGCCTGTGAGATGTACTTGTCCATTCTGAGAACATTCTCCAGAGGTTGCGGCGCAATGTTCTTGCCACCGGCGGTGATGATGATCTCTTTTTTCCTGTCGACGATATACACGTAACCATCCTCGTCGATCCTGGCAATATCACCAGTTTTCAGCCAGCCGTCCTGCATAACCCGCTCAGTCTCTTCGGGGGCCTTGAAATAACCCTGCATCAACAGAGGGCCACGAACCAGGAGCTCATTGTCGTCGGCAAGCTTGACCTCCGTCCCGGGCAACGGGGTGCCCACCGACCCGAAGCGAATTTTCCAGGGGCTGTTCAGGGTAACAGCGGGGCTTGTTTCCGTAAGTCCATAGCCCTCAAAAGTCGGAATGCCGATGACCCACATAAATTCGTTGATGAGCTTGTCGAGGGGAGCCCCGCCAGAAATAAAATATTTCAGCCGACCACCAAAACGCTTGCGGATCTTCTGAAAGACCAGCCAATCGAAGAAGCGGTACTTAAGGCCGAGCAACCCTAGCGGCTTCGGGTCTATGTAACGACGTGAAATAAACTCACGGCCAACCTTGATCGCAAGGTGAAAAAGGCTACTGCGGATTGAAGACATCTTGTGAACATCCTCGTAAATTCGCGCGTAAATTTTTTCGAAGAGCCGCGGCACGCTCACCATGACGGTCGGACTGGCTTCCTGCATATTTTCAACGACCTTGTCGATACTTTCGCAGAAAGCCACATGACAACCCGTCATCAAGGGTGCGTAGTAGCCTGCCGTGCGTTCAAGGACATGACTCAAAGGTAAGAAGCTGAGGAACGTCTCGTTCTTACCAAAGGCTTCCAGCTTTTCCAGGCCATAATGTGCATCATAGAGAATGTTGCCCTGGGAGAGCATAACCCCTTTAGGAACACCCGTGGTTCCGGACGTGTAGATGATTGTGATCAGGTCTGTAGACTGGATGGCATCGATACAGCTTTCGATCTTGCTGCGCTCCTTATCGGAGAGCGGATAAGAGTCTTCCGATAATTGGTAGAGGCTATAAACGGGAAGCTCGTGACTGCCGAGAAAGCGATCAAAGGAGACGACTTGCTCAAGTTCCGGAGTTTGGTCGCAGACGCCAAGCAGCTTTTCGTACTGGATCCGGTTCGAAACAAAAACAATTTTTGCTTCGCAGTGATTGATGACATAGGCAGCCTGCGCAGCAGTATTGGTCGCATAGATCGGAACGGTAATGCCCTGCACACACTGAATTGCAAAATCAGCAATCGCCCAGCCTGCACGGTTTTCGGAAAAGATCGCCACCTTATCGCCCGGAGCGACACCGGCCTTAAGCAATCCACGCGCAGCCATAAGCACTCTTTCGTAGAAATCGCTGTAGCTTAACGATCGAAAGCGCCCCTCTTTCTTATAGCTGATGGCAATCCGGTCGGCATACTGCTGTGCATTGGTTCTGAGCATTTCCGGGATCGACTGGTGCGGCAATTCATACATGTGAGGAAGGCTCCCGGGGATGGCAACAGTATAAAGGCTACGTCACAACGTCAGGGGTATATGGTGACTGCTATTAAGTATATCAACAGGAAGGAGACGAGCAAGGAGGGAACACCGCAAAAGTACTGAAATGACAAACTATTCGTCGATTAGCCAGAGAGAGGCAAAGCATTCCAGCGCTGCACAAGAGAGAACTTCTGCGACACAGCGAGAGAGGCAAGAGCATGTCGGGCAAGGGGAAAGCTTCTCAGCCACCAGCTTCCATCACAGGTGCAGGACCCGGCAAGATGTGCAGGCCCGATATCCTGGTCAGGGTCCGAGAAGCCATCACCCTTACCTTTCAGCCAGGCTTCCTTGCGCGTCCAGATGCGATAAAAGCGCCTGAGCCTGCGCGGTTCGGGGCAGGCACGCAGCCACTGGTTCTCGGTTTCGGAGAAGAACCGTCGGGCAAGAGGGGCATAATCCAGGTCGGGGTTAATTGTCTCAACATCAACACCCACCTCACCTCGGCTAACGACGGCACACACAGCCCAGTTGCCCGAGTGAGCCAGATTGAACGCGGGCGAGCCTGCAAGGCCGACGAGTGCAGGCTTGCCTGCGCGACCATAAGAAAAGCGAAGAGATTGGGGCTCCATATCCAGGTAGCCGGAGAGGATCTGACGCAAGCGAGCACGGGCGACGACAAAAGCGCGGGCTTTATCTGGGTTGCGCAGACGTTTGACACGCTGTAACTCTTGTTCATCGAGGAGAGGTTCGAGGGGATCTGAACAGACAAGCGGAAAACGCCAGAGGTGGACCTCTTCTGATTTCAAGTCAGGAAGGGACGGTGGGTCATGCCATGGCGTCAAAGTAAGCGGCATAATGAATACTCAATGCAAAAGCTACCAGGGACAGTTATACGGCCAGGCTTTTATGGCATTGCTCGCAAACACCATGGCTTGTTTTACCAAAGGGGCCCTTACGATGGCCAAGAGAGCGGCCACACCAGGCGCAAACCACATTCATCCTTTTTTCTTCCTCATAGCGATCTATAAACTTTTCCAGTGTTGAAACGTCTTCGTCAGAAAGGTTTAAAAACTGCAAACCGACCCCTGTGGCGTAATCAGGCTTTCGCCGATTATGATCACAATTTGTCCATGCGACCCGGGCATCACATGAGAGGGGCAGCTCCCCCTCCCGGCCGGGGAGAGAAAAGGAGAGGGACAAGGTGTCATCAACGTCCAAGGGTAATTTGGTTCTAAGGTAAAGTCCACCTACGCTTAAATTACTACTGAGACCTGAAAGGTTTATTTCAGGCAAGGATTTATATTTGATTTTAGCCTCAAAGATAACCCGCTCCAGGAGACTTTTACCACTAGCATTTTTAGTTTCTTCTGACATCAGCAGTGCCCTTTTAATTTCATCAGTCATTAGCCAATAGTCATTAGTCAATAGTCATTCGTCTTAGACAACTTGCTGGGTAGAAAAACTAAGCACTTATAACCAAAAAAAACGGTTGCAAAAATTTAACGCAAAGGCGCGAAAAGGTAAAGAATGATCGTAAAGAAAACCACTTCAAAAAAGAGGAGAGTCAGCCTTTGCGTCTTTCCTGGCCTTGCTTAGCGTCTTTGCGTTGGTCTCTTTATTTCAGGTCCTACTGTTTTGCGTAATGACGTATGCCCTTTGTTCCGGCTATCGTCCAGAAAAAAGCCATGGCCCCTTGAGAAATTCAGCTCATCGAGACGTTAACCATTCGCGCAATCGCTCTATCCCCTCGTCAAAAGTGACTTCAGGCTGATAGCCAAAGTCATTTCTTGCCGCGCTGAGATCAAACCAGTGTGAGGTGGATAATTCCTTGGCAACAAAGCGCGTCATCCTCGGTTCGCCTTTGAGTTTAATTAGCCCATAGACCTTCTCAAGGATCGCGCCGATTGTGTAAGCCAGGGCAGGAGAGAGGGTACGGGTCACCGGTGGCAAGCCACCTGCATCGAGGATCCGGTTGACCACATCCCAGATCGGCAAAGGTTCTCCTTGAGAGAGGAAATAAGCTTTACCGGCGACGACGGAACCGACGTCAAGGTGGTCGGCAGCCTGCAGGTGAGCGAGAGCGGCATTATCAATATAGACGGTATCAACCAGGCATTCACGGTTTCCAAGCTTACGCAGGGCCCCCTTGGCGCCACGCTCAAGAATACGAGGGACCAGGTGATTATCTTCCGGACCCCAGATCAGGTGCGGCCGCAAAGCAACAGTGGCAAGCGTTTGATCATTGGCCTGCAAGACCAACTGTTCCGCTTCGGCTTTGGTCTGAGGATAAAAGGCTTCGAAATGTTCCGGGTAAGGGACCGACTCGTCAACACCCTCCATGTCGGAGCCATCAAAGACCACGCTCGGCGAGCTGGTATGGACCAGGCGTTTGATGCCATGCAGACGACAGGCCTCGATCACATGTTTCGTCCCCAGGACGTTTGCCCTGTAGAACTCCTCGTATGGGCCCCAGACACCCGCCTTGGCGGCAACGTGGAAAATAATGTCGCAACCCTCGACAGCCCGCTTGACCGCTCCGGCATCAGCCAATTCTCCCCGGCAATGTTCAACACCCATCTCGATCAGAGCCGGGTGTGGATTTCGCGAGAAAGAGCGGACCTCGTCACCACGCTCTCGTAGCAGCTTGACGATTGCTTTGCCGAGGAAGCCTCCGCCACCAGTCACTAAAGCTTTCATGACAGCTTCTCCTCGGCCCAGACAGCCAGCTTCTCACGGAAAATCTTGGCATTGTGACGAATATCGACAGGGAATTCGGGATGGAAGAGGAAGGTCTTTATCTGACTGGTTACCTCATGCCCGGCGCCTATAGCAATTAATTCCTTGTGGATCTTTTCAAGTCTTGAGGTGTCAGTCCCCTTTTCCAATTCGATGCAGAGAACCGGCCTCTGATTCCCCCATTCACCGACACCAACCAGGGCTGTCCGAAACACGTTTGGATGGGTATTGAAGATTGCCTCGCAGGGGATCGTGAAGTAGGTCTTTTCAGTGGTCACAACCCTGTGCGCCTTACGTCCACAGAACCAGACGCGGCCCTGGTCATCACGATAACCTAGATCACCCATGCGATGGTAAAAACCCGGGTTTTCCTGGTCAGAAATCTTGCCGAGCGCGGTGGACTCCTCGCGGTTGAAATAGCTTTGGGTGACCTGCGGGCCCTTCACCACAATTTCACCGATCTCGCCAATGCCAAGCTTCAGTTTATCGTCCCAGGCACCGATCGGCGCGTCGGAGATAGCGATGATTTCAAGTTGGATATTCGGCACCGGCTTGCCGACACAGACACCTTTGCCCTGATCCGTGGCGTGACGGGTCTCGCTCAAGATTTCAGCGCTGCCGATCGAACACACGGGCAAGGCCTCGGTGGCCCCATAGGGGGTAAACACCTGGGCTCCGTCAGAGAGCATAGTGGTGAAACGTTCCAGGACTCCAGCGGGCACCGGCGCCCCGGCGGAGATCGCCCGCTTCAGGCTCGTCAGCTGAATATTGTTTTCTTCCCCGTAACGACCGACCTTATTGATCAGGGCCGGCGAACCGAACATGGTGGTGATCTGAAATTTTTCGATGGCAGCAATAATCTTGACCGGATCGACATCAGCCGGGCGGGTGAAGTCCATTTCAGGGACTACGGAGGTCATTCCCAAGGCCGGTGCGAAGAGAGCAAAGAGCGGAAAAGTCGGCAGGTCAATTTCACCGGGACGAATATCGTAGACCTGGCGCAGCATCTCCACTTGCGCTGAGAAGTTACCGTGGCTGTAGACAGCTCCCTTCGGTACGCCGGTGCTGCCGCTGGTAAAAAGAATCGCCGCAGTTTCTTCGTCAGAGGTCTGCGCTGTCTGGTATTGCTGGTCTTTAGGAATTCTGCTCAGGATTTTGTCGAGGGTCGAACCACCCCAGAACCTTTTGCCGACGGTCAGGAGTGTCTTAACAGTCGGCCTGCCCAAGCCAAGGAGAAGGCGGGCCAGATGTGCCTTTGGAATACCAATAAAGACTTCAGGTTGGGCTTCAGCGAGACAGGTTTTGAGGTTTTTAACACCCATGCCGGGATCGACCAGCACCGGTACTGCGCCGATTTTAAAGAGTGCGAAGGTCAGGGCAAAGAATTCGAACCCGGGGGGAACCATGAGGACGGTGCGGACACCACGCTTGACCCCGGTCGCTTCCAGGGCCGCTGCCATGCGATCGCTTTCCTGATCAAGTTCGGCAAAGGTGTATTTTGCGTAGAGGGTCTGCTGCCGGGCGTCACGGCCCTGTGGGATAAAGATAGCCGGAGTTTCCGGCTGCAACCGCGCGATCTCGGGGAGATGCGCGGCAACATTGGCGGAGGCCGTCTGGCTCATTACGCTCTCTCGTCAGGAGCTGCCGTGGCCGGCGGGTCGAGGGGGTTGGCCGCCAGGAATTGTTCGATAATCGGGATCACCTCATCGCTGGCATCTTCAAGGATGTAATGACCGCAGTCATCGAAAGCGTGGACTTCCGCATTGGGAAAGCGACGCTGCCACTCCTTGAGGAAATGCTTGTCGAACACAAAATCCTTCATGCCCCAACAGATTGTCATCGGCAGACCAGCAAAGCGATCCAGGCCCTCTTCGACCTCGGTAACCAGGTCATAACCTGGGTCTTCCGGGTTCAACGGGATATCCTGGACGAAGCGCAAGGTAGCTATGCGATCGGCAACCGTGTCGTAGGGAGCACAATAAGCTCCGCGCAAGGCCTGCGACATCGGGTTGCGCTTGCAGCCAACCCGGGCCGCCATCAGTGCAAACATGTTCAGCTTTTGCACCAGAAAGGCACCGATCGCCGTATCACGACAGATCTTCAGAGCCAGCGGAAACGTCTTGCCTTCAGGAAGGTGGAAGGCTCCCGTATTGAGAATCACCAGACGCGCGATCCGCTCCGGGTGCCGGGAGGCGTAAGCCATGCCGATCATGCCCCCCCAGTCATGCACGACCAGGGTGATGCGCTCGCGCACCTCGAGGTGCTCAAGCAAAGCCTCGAGATCATCGACCCGCTGCTTGAGGGTATAGGAGTAATCCTCGTCACCGGGCTTGTCTGAGAGACCGCAACCGATATGATCAGGGACGATAACACGATAACGATCGCGCAGCGTCTTTGCCAGGTTGCGATAGTAGAAAGACCAGCTCGGGTTACCATGAACCATGACCACGGGGTCACCCTGACCTTCGTCAAGGTAGTGATATCTCAGCTGGTTTAATTCCAGGAAATTATTTTCAAAGGGGTAGAGATCGCTCATTTAATGTACTCATTGAAAGACTTTGTTGTGTTTAGGTTTAACCATCCTGCATATCCTGTATATCCCTGTTAGATTTTAGCCCTTGGAATCAAAGACGATTTACAGGGATATGCAGGATGAACAGGATAAAAGCAAAAGCTGACGCTCATAGAGCTCTCTTTGCATTACATTTAAAAGTATTGGTTCTCGTTTGGCATAAACTCTTTACAATCACCACTGGATGGCCAGCATCAGGCAGTTCAAGCCACTGCCGATACCGAGAAAACCAACGGTGTCGCCGGGCAGAAGGAAGTCTCGTTCCTTGGCAATTGCAGCGGTTACCGGCAGAGAAACGGTGCCCATATTGCCGAGAAATTCGTACGAGGAAAAATCCTTGTCGGCAGAGAGACCGATCGTCTGCAGGATCAATTTCTGATGAGCCTCGCCCACCTGGTGACAGATAACCTTGTCGATGCGATCGGTGGTCAGATCCAGTTCCCTGGCAAAGGCATCCCAGGTCCTTTTCCCCAATTCCACACCGTACTTCATAACGGCGACGGCATCAGTCTGCATGTAAGGGACATGGTTTTCAGGGTCGTCGGACTTGATCCCCCAACGACAGAGGGTGTGATGCTGAGGCTCGGCCAGGTTAACACCGCCAAGCAGACGCGGCCGTCGTGCCGGTGTAAAGGAACCATCGGTGAGGAGAACAGCAGCAGCACCCGAACCGCCGGTTAAAGTGGCCAGAGACTTGGTGAAATTCTCCATGGTCGGGTTATCCAGCATCTGCTGAATCATGATCTCGTTGATTTCTCGAGAGCTTTCACAGGCAACCACGAGACCGGCACGGATCTGGCCCAACTCAATGCGATTGGCAATATCAAGGACACCGTTGAGGACTCCGAGACAGGCGTTGGAGGTATCGTAAATCGCAACATCCCCCTGGATGCCAAGGGCTGAAGCAACCTGACAGGCCGTTGCCGGTTCGTAGTGCTCACGACAGACACCGGCGTAGACGACGGCGCCGATATCAGACGGCGAAATCTTGCGCTCGCGCAGGGCCTTTTTTGCAGCCGCGATCGCCCCTTCCGAAATGCGCGTGTTCGGTTTCCACCAGCGGCGTTCCCTGATGCCGGTCAATGCTTCCAGTTGGCCCATGGGAATATGCAGGGCCTCGTACATCGGCTTCAGCCGGCTTTCCAACTCCGTCGATGTCACCACGATCGGCGCCAACTCATAGCCGACCGATTCCACGTATACTCGTGAGTACTTCATTCACACCACCATTATCTTAATTAATGCCAAGCTCGCCACATACTACAAGCTCGCTATAAGGCTGTAAAGCTATAAGACTGTAAGGTTTCAGGACTCTAGGGCTTTAAAGAATTCCCACTTTACAGCTTCAAAACTCTAGAGCTTAAAGCTTTCCATCCGGCCACAACCGGATGGAAAAGTCTTTCATCTGGTAGATGACCTTGCCATCCACCGAAAGGTAACCGTCAGCTTTCAAAAGACGTTGTTCATCATCAACCGAAGTGACGACAGCCTCGACCAGGACCTTATCATTGCTCGGAATAATCTGACCGCGATAGTTCCAGCGATGCGGCTCGCCCTGCGCGATAGTTTCCAGGACGGTGTTGGCAGCGCCCCCCCAACGTTTGACGGCAGCGATTTTAAGCAGTTGCAAAAAGGACTCGAGGCCGAGAGAGCCGGGCCAAACCGGATCCTGGTAGAAGTGGGCTTTAAAGAACCACTCATCTGGATCGACAAGCTTACTGCCGCGAATAAAGCCAAGGCTTTGCGGACCACCATCAGCAACAAACAACTCAATGTGATCGATCATACGCATCCTGGTTGCGGGGAAAGGTGCTTCTGTCGGGTAGTCAAACTGCCCACCGCGGGCGATTTCCCCGGCACTCGGCTGATAAGGTTGGGCTTCACGCACCCCGACCTGTTGAGCGAGAGATTCTGTCGAGAAGAAGCCAAAGACCGTGTCGCCGGTATAGACCGGACCGAGATGATCGCTGATTTCAAAATCGTAATTCTGGATGATCATACCGCCACTGCTGGCGATACGGGTAATCGTGACCCTGGTGGTCAAAGTTCCCGATTCGGGTGTCACCGGACGGTGCTGTATGGCATTGCCGTCGAGGTTGCGGAACTTGAGATCGGTTGCACTGGTCAAAGCTGAGCCAAGATAGGCGGCCAGCCAACCGCATGGCTGCAGGCCGGCTTCAAGCAAAACACTGAACGGCATCTCCGGCTGTCGTCCCGCCTTGAAGTACCAGGCATCGGACGGCACATCATACTCGGCTTCACAGGTTGCGCCTTCAAGCAGCTTGAACGGCTCGCCGGAAACATCGACGATGCGATCGAGGAACTGGAACGGTGGCCGCGGCAGGCGGGCAATCTTGCGCTCGCTGTCGAAGACCTTGTAAGGGGCACCGAACGCTTCGGATGGGTTGCCGTCCGAGAAGGCTAGGATTTTGTCGTAATCATACAGGACACGGGGGCTGGGGGTTGGGGGCTGGGGGCTGGAAGGAGACGGGCCTCGTTCCGTGACAGCCTTTGACCACAAGCCTTCAACCTTGTCGCGTGTCAGGCCGGCCAGGCGAATCGACATGTTCGGGATCTCGACGATCGGTTTGCCGTCGGCAAACATCAGCGCATCAACAATCGCAAACGGCTCGGGCCCATAGCCGAGTTCCTTGATGCTGACCTGGTAGGTGACGGTTTTGGTCGTCTCGATAACCTGGCCGCGACACTTCAAGCCGCTATCCACACCTGGGATCGGTTCGCACCAGGTGCTGCCCTCTTCACCGATCCAACCCATACGCAGCAGGTAGATACGCAGGGTGTGCATGCAGCACTCGTACATCAGGGTACCGGGCATAACGTTATCGTCGCAGAAGTGGCAGGTTAAAAACCAGTCGTCCGGGCTGATGTCCATCTCGGCGCGAATCTGACCGAGACCATAGCGACCACCCAGCGGGTTGAGTTCGATGACCCGATCGACCAGCTTTAAGTAACCACCGGGCAAGGTGTAGGGTTTTGTCAGTTTCAGATCAGCAAAGAGCTCACCGAAGGCCGTCGCCAGATCGCCGGCGTAGATGGCATCGACCTGGGCTTCATCGTAAGACTCAACGGTCAAGGGTGCCAAATCACGCCAGTCCTCAGGTTTGATACCGGGTTGCGGCAGCAAGTCGAGTTTGGTGTGGACAATACCTTTGCCCGCAGCCAGCTCCTGTTCGCTAAAGAAGCCTGCGCAACCGTTCTGCATGGACAGTAGAGGCTCGCCGTTGACAGTGCCCTCGAAGTTGAATCTGAAGAGGTAGGTCTGGTCCTGGCGGAAGAAATGGTCGATCTTGATATCGTAACGGATCACATCACCAACAACTGGCAGACCACGATGGAAAGTCACCACGGCATCGAGCAGGCGATAGACGGCCTTACCCTTGCTGAGGAAGTCGATCCCCAGGTAACCGGAGAGAAAGAGGTCGGCCTGGCCCGCTTCAACAGCCACGCAGGTGGGAATGCGGCCACCATCAAGATACCAGCGATCTGCGGTGACATCATGTTCTGTCACCACCCGGCCACTGGTCATGGAAAGCGGCTCGCCCTCAACCGTCATGATGCGGTCCACAAGCATCAGCGGCTCATCAGGCAACCGGACGCGGGTCGGATAAGTGTCGACTTCGGCAAACTCCGGCCCGAGCATCTTGGCGATCGAACCGATGGCAAACTCCATGCACATTTCGCGGGTGTAAAGCGGGGGCTGGGGGTTGGGGGCTGGGGGCTGGACAGGTGGATAGCTTTCACGTCCCGCGTCCCACATTTCGAGTCCCGCTTGAACCACAGGTTCAAGCCTCGGAACAGGCTCACCATTGGCAGCCATCTTCTGCAGCAAAGACATTTGCAGGTTGATATTTTCGGTCAGCGTCTTCTCCATGGTGCTGGCAAACGTCAGGTAGGCTTCATGGGTCTTGGCATTCAAAGCAGCCGTCTCAGCCATCTGCGCCACCAGGGGATCTCTGGCGAGATCCGGGGTCTGGGGACTGGGGTCTGGGGGTTGGACGAAAAATGTCTCCTGAAAGGGACCGTCCACATGCTGTTGACCTTCTCGTTCCGCGTTCCGCGTTCCGCTCCCCGAAGATTCTTCAAGTTTCTCCGGAGGTTTAGGTGGTTCAAAAGCACGTCCACCGATAACCGTTTCAATCCATGGACCGGATTCTTTTTCGCCAACCATCATACTCGTCGGGTAGAGGACATCAAGATTGACCGGCACCCGCTCCGCCAGACAATTGGAGAGCAGGCGCAGGAGCAAAGAAGTCGCCTTCTGTCCGGGGTAGCAGACCGCCCGGGTCATATGCGGTTTGCCTTCGAGGATGTTGCCGATCATCCGACTGCAGGAATTGCCCGGTCCCATCTCGAGGAAAATGCGTACGCCGTCAGCGTAGGCCTGCTCGATGACCCTGGTGTAGTCAACCGTCTCCAGTGCCTGGCCGAGGATCACATCGGCAGCGCTGTCTGTGGTGACCTGATAGCTCTGACCCAGGTTGCAGCTGTAGAAAGTAATGTCTTTGGGTGCAGTCACAGGGAAAAGGTGCAGCTCCCGGTAAGGCTTCGCCACCGGCTCGGCAACCTCGCAATGCACTGTGGTTACGCCACGCAGGGGGAAGAAGTGACCATTGACTTCGCGAGCCAGGGCTTCGACCTGGTTACGATCACCACCAACAACGCACTCCTTGTGCGTATTGATGATCAACAGGTAGGCCTTGTCTTTGCCGACAAGAGCCTCTTTTACTTTCTCTGCAGGAGCATCAACAAGACCTAAGACCCAGTCGACCTGTTCGTTCTTTGGCAAGTTCCAGACCTTGCGAGCGGCCTTGCACTCACCGGCAAGCTGTTCTGTAAAGAGGGTCGATTCGTTAAGCCTTTGCGACATGCCGTCGCGGTCCTGCCAGGCACCAAAGGAGAAAAGGCCGGCCGATTCGCCAAGGCTGTAACCGCTCACAGCGCTGGGCTCAATACCAAAGCTGCGCACCAGGTCGCTAACTGCAGTGCCCAGGGCAACCTGGGCGATAACCAGGGCATTATGGTCGTCATGCAGCGTCTCGGACAGTTCAGATTTCCAGAAATTTTCGGGTAAAAACTGCCGGGCCAAAAACTTGCTCAGGCCATCCTGATGGCTGTAGATAGCGGGCCAACGAGCTGAGAGATCACGCCCCATAGCCGCAAAATGATTGCCGGAGCCGGGGAAGATAAAGGCAACTTTACCTTGCTCTGCAAGCGGTGACGGAGCATAGAAAAGTCGATCGCGAAGGCTCGTGGAGAGCACAGTTCCATTCATGCCATTGCCACCCAGCATCTTTTCCGGATTATCACACAGGGAAAGCAACGCATGCTCAAGCAGGTCAAGCAGTTCCGCACGATTCGACGCAACCATGGCCAGACAACGTTGCTTGTTCTGGTTGAGACCCGTCTCGCGATACCACTGAAACGCCAAGGCTTCGATTCCGCCATCAGGGGCCATGGCGACATAGTCCTGAAGTTGAGTAATCTTTTTCAGCAACCCTTCAACATGATCCGCTTCAAGAACGAACAGGCCTTCGTCGAGGGCACCCAATGGCCGTTCAAATGTCGTGGGCTGAGCGCACCCTGCTTTATTTTCAAAACCTTCCAGGACAACATGGGAGCAGGTGCCATCATTGCCAAGACCGCTGACCAGCGCTCTTCGCGGCCCTTCGACCCGGTTGCGCAACCAGAATTGTGCTGCTTCGGCAGCGATGAAATTGCGCTTGCCGCGGACCCAGTCATAGCGGAGCGACTGCAGGTTGCGCAGTGGCGGTAAAAGTTGCGTTTCCAGACAGAGAGAGGCCTTGATCAGGGAAGCCAGACCGGCCACCGAACCCGTATGCCCGACTTCAGCCTTGACACTGCCTATATAGCAGGGCTTTTGCGTCTGTTTGGCACCGAAAATAGCGCCAAGGGCTTTCGCCTCAAGGAGATCCTCCGACGCCAGGCCGCTGCCATGGGTTTCCAGGTAACTGACTGATTCCGGAGTCGCCCCGGCTTCGAAGAGCGCCCGCTCAACAGAGAGAGAATAGGCATCACTGTTCGCGGTTTCATCCTCAATCCGGCCGCCGGTTGCCGTACCAACACCCTTTATAACAGCATAGATATGATCACCATCCTGCTTGGCGTCATCAAGTCGTTTCAGAATAACAGCAGCAGCGCCCTCACCGACCAGTGAACCGTCTGCATTTTTATCAAAGGGGCGAGCAACGCCACTCTTTGAATAAGGCTGCTTTTCATGGCGACCAAGAACCGCACGCAGATCGCCGGCCATGTCCGCAGCGCCTACAATCGCCCGGTTGATAGAGCCTTCCTGCAAAGCGCGCACACCCACTTCGAGGGCTCTTAGACCGGAGTTCTCCTCGCTCGACAGGGTGAAGCTGGGGCCACCGACCTTGAACTCCTTGGCCACCCGGCTGGCAACGATGCTGCCGAGCGCCCCCATTACCCGGTTGGCACTTAAGGCCGGACCGGCCGATTCGCGCAGAGCGGCAATCCAATCATTAAGCTCCGCTTCGGAGAGGTCGCGGCCAAGCTGTTGCGCCCACCGGCGAGCCAGTTTTTCAAGACCCCAGCGAAAGCTGAAGTTGGTCGCGTTAAGATCCAGCCCCGTTCCGATAAAGACCCCGGTAAAGAGCAGGTCCTCTTTCTTGATGCCGGCGTCCTTCAAGGCCTCGTCGGCCACCTTGAGCATCAGGAGTTGGCGGGGCAGCATCTCCTCAACCTCTTTCGGCGGAATGCGAAAGACTCCGGGAGAGGCGTGCGCATCAGAAACGTAAAAGCCTTTGAAATCGGATTTTTTGAAGCCTTTGTTTTTAAACCAACGGCTCTCTTCCGCCCCCCACCAGCGTGAGGGGAGCTCTGGCTTGACTGTTTCATCACCCAGGAAGCGGCTGCGCAGAGAGTCAAGAGAATCCCAGGGGCCAAGATGTGCACCCATGCCGACAATCGCGATCGGTGGGTTCTTCTTCTTGAATGACGGTGGATAGGTCACAGAACTTTTTGCCGGTTGTTTTGGAATCCATTCCTCAACCAGCAGGTGAGCGTTGATTCCGCCAAAACCGAAAGCACTTACGGCAGCCCGGCGCGGCTGGCCTTGCTTGCGCTGCTTCCAGGGCTTTGATTGGCGCAGAACCCGGAACGGACTTTTCTCAAGGTCAACACCCTTGGCCGGCTGCGCAAAGTTAGCGGTCGGCGGCAGAGTGCGTTCTTTCATCGCCAACAGGGTTTTCATCAAAGCGGCGGAACCGGCAGCTGTCAACAGATGCCCGATATTCGATTTCACCGACCCGATCACACACTGGCCCGACTGCCAACCTTCTTTACCCCAGAGACTTTTCAGGCTGGAGAACTCGACCACGTCTCCAACCGGGGTACCAGTGGCGTGGCACTCGATCATATCAACATCGGAAGGAGACCAACCGGCTTGCTGGTAGGCAGAACGCATCGCACGCAGCTGCCCTTCTGAGGCAGGAGCCAGCAAGCTGCCGCCGATATCGTTGGACAGGCCGATGCCGCGAATCACGGCATAGATATGATCGCCGGCACGCACGGCATCTTCGGTGCGTTTGAGCAGGAACATACCACTGCCCTCGCCGACCACCAGACCATCGCCATTGGCGTCGAAAGGGGAACAGGTACCGGAAGGAGATAAAGCATGCAGTTGGGAGAAGCCCATCTGGGTGTAGAGAGAATCAGGCCGCGCCAGTCCACCGGTCAGCATGGCATCGGCACGTCCGGCCAGCAGTTCATCGACAGCCAGCTTGATGGCATAGAGTGATGAGGCACAAGCCGCATCAAGGGTATAACAGGTGCCACCGAGGCCGAGAGCTTTGGCGAGGAGACCGGCAGGAA
Organism: Deltaproteobacteria bacterium IMCC39524; assembly: GCA_029667085.1. Classification (NCBI taxonomy): domain Bacteria; class Deltaproteobacteria; species Deltaproteobacteria bacterium IMCC39524. The sequence continues at coordinate 34,890 of JARUHJ010000007.1, read as the reverse complement.
GACCGGCGACGTAGCGATTCAGAGGGTCGACACTCGGCAGCTCCGCTTGCGCTTCTGTACCGAGGACTTTTTCGGCGAAAGTGCGGCCGAGATAATCCCTGGCCATGGTCGAGGAGTGTTCACTGGGGAGAGCCAGGTTGCCGATGATGACGCCGACCTTCTGCCGATCAACCTGGTCGATGCGGCCATCACTAAACGCTTGGTGGCCGGTACGCAACAGCAGGCGATACATCGGGTCGAGACCGTTTAAGAAATCGGCATCGATCTCGAGGCCGGCAACGGATGACGTATCGATCTCGTCATCAATGAAGCAGGCTTTCTTCGAATAGATTTTGTCGGGAGCACCGATTGCGGGATCAAAGGCTTCATCGGGTTCGAGCAGCCAGCGCCCTTGCGGTGGCTGCCGAGACGTGTCGACATTGCCGGTAATCGTTTCCCAGAAACGGTCCAGGGTCGGTGACATTGGAAAAATGCCGCCGACCCCGACGATTGCTACAGATTTACCGTGCTTCATCCTCAGGCAACTCCCTGCAGTTTGTTGCGCTGGAAGCTCGCATTCAGCGACGTATCAATCACGCACTGGTAATCCTCGATACGGGCGATCAGTGCGCCGCTGCCCGGGTCGACAAAATCGATTTCCGCAGCGGCCTTGCTGGCATTTTGGTTGGTCACGCGGATACGGATCTCGGCACCGCTTTCAGGGAAGCGCTCCAGGTACTGACGATAACGTCCAGCGAAGACCGGCAGGGATGCAGACTTGTAGCGCTCGAAGCTCCAGAGGATCATCAACTGGAAGCTGCTGTCGAGGGCTAGAGGATCAGAGAGCCATGAATTTCGCAACGGCTGCTTGATCCAGTCGGTCGGCAGTGGCGCCGGACGGACCATCGAAGCGATGCCGTCAGCAGAGCAGCCAATTACCTCACGGATACCGTGGAAGTCTGGTCCGTGGAAGAGCCGGTCAGGTTGGTAGACTTCTTCGATCGGCCGACTGTAAGCCTGGAGTTCAACACGCTCCATAGCCACCTTGCCTTCAGGCAGCTTGGCAGCCAGAACGATTCTGGCGCGGCAGTGAACGAACTGCTTGCCGTTCGCCGCAACACCTGAGAGCTCCACGGGCACGACATGCACACCACCGCTCTTGAAGGACTTGCCGGTCATCACCTGCAAGGTATGGCTTTGCCCCTGCTCCAGGGTGACACCTTTCAACACCCGCAGATCGTTGAAACCATGGAAACGTAAGCCCGGATTGTTATGAATCGCACCATGCGCCATCCACTCAATCATCACCGCCATTGGCAGAACCGCCTTGCCATCTATGACGTGGGACTTGAGGAAGGGGTACTGTTCAATCGAGACCTCCAGGTCGAAGGCCTTGGAAACATAGATATTATCATGAGACTGAGATGAAACTTCGCTCGCCGCTTCTTCACGCCCACCGAGGATCACCAGCTCGACCGGCCCACCCGGTGGCGTTGCAATTTCCTCGACCAGGTAATCGGCACCCGCCTTGAGGTCGATGACAGCCACCCCTTCTTCAGCGAAAACTTTCTTCAGCGCCGGGGTCACCATGCCTCCATCCCAAGGCCCCCAGTTCAGGGAGAGGACGCGACAGTCAGAACGTTGTGCCGCCTCCTCTTGGGCTATCTTATTGAGGATCTCGTTGGCCACGGCATAATCAACCTGACCGGTGCGGCCGAAACGCCCGGTTGATGACGAGAACATCACCATGAATTTCAACGCATCATCGGCAACGGCAGTCAGCAGATTGCGCAGGCCCGCGATCTTGGTGCTGTAGACTAGCTCAAACTGCTCTGCGGTCTTGTCCTTGATCAGGCGATCGGCCAGCACTCCAGCGCCATGAATCAGACCCTTGACCGGACCGTACTCTTCACGAACGTCCTTGATGACAGCTGCAACAGCACCCCCGTCACGCAGGTCGACGGAGCGATAGATGGCCTGTCCTCCGGCCTCCTTAATGCGCCGCAAGCTCTGGCGGATTTCACGATTGCCAAGAATCTCCTGGCACTTGCGACCCACATCTTTCGGCTTAAGGGGGCTGTCGGCATTAGCAACCACCGCTTTTTTGATCACTGCTTCACCCTGCAACCCCTCCAGCCAGACCGGTTCCGATTGTGGTGCTGCACTGCGACCGAGCAGCAACAGTGTCGCGCGACTCGATGCGGCAAGAGCAATCGCAACCTCCGCAGTCACACCGCGTGCGCCGCCGCTAACCACGACCACATCACCATAATCGACCGGCGAATCAAGCTTTTCACCAGAGATAGCTTCTTCGACCAAGCTGAGCGTTTGCAAACCTTGAGTCGAGAAACCGACTTCCTGGACACCGTCAACCAGAAGTTCGCCAACCAGCATTTCTGCGCTTTTATTCACATCAGTCAGGTCTGCCGACAGGTCGAAGGCTTTGCAGGCGACTTCAGGCCACTCGTGCCCGGCCGTTTTGGCCAGACCGGCCAAGCCTCCTGAAAGGGCATCGGTCACTGCACCACCGTCAGCCAGACCGAAACAACCGTTCAGTCGCGACACCGTAGCCATGACCGCTCCAGACTTATCAGCAGCAGCTTTAAGCGCTGGCTCCGCCAATTGCATCAGGCGGAAAGCGCTCTGCAGGAAAAGATCATCACTACCGGAGTGTGGAGCAACCAGGACCAGCCCAGCCAGGTTGTCATTCGGGACAAGGCCATCAAGTTGAGCGAGACTGGTTTTCTCAGCCTTCAGCCCTTGGGCTTCCAGCTGCTGGCAAAGCGCATTGGTCAGCTCCGAACCATCATCACTGACCCAAACCAGAGACCCTTTTGCCAGATTTAGTGACTCCCGATTCCCGGAGGACGGCAACGGAATCGCCTTGAGGACCTTGCGTTCCACACCGCTGCCTACAGACGGCAACTCAAGAGGCGCTTCAACCTTCGCCTCTGGTTCAGAGACGCCGGACACACTGGCGAGAAAATCCACAATATGACCAACAGTCTGTAAAGTGCCTAGGTGTTCCGGTTTGATCGCCGGTGCTCCCGGTAGTTTGTCCTGCAGAGCGGAGAGAATCTCGACGCGTTTGATCGAATCGATGCCGAGATCCGTATCAAGCGCCATCTCAAGTTCAAGCATCTCGACCGGGTAACCGGTTTTGCCGGCAATCACGTCCAGCAAGGTTGCCGCCACGGCATCACGATCCAGTGGACTGCTCGTTGCAACGGGTGTTACCGGTGCGGCGCTCTTGTTGCCAGCCACTGCGAGATGTTCTACGATCTGACCGAGGGTTTGCAGCACGCCAAGATCTTCCGGTTTAACCGCCGGTGCCTCGGGGAGCTTCTCCTGCAATGAGGAAAGAATTTCAACACGCTTGATCGAATCGATACCAAGATCGGTGTCGAGGGCCATCTCCATCTCAAGCATCTCAATCGGATAGCCGGTCTTCTCGGCGATCACTTCGAGCAGCACGCTTGCAACGCGACCGCTATCAAGAGCTGGCGCTGCAGCGGCCTGTGCTACTGGCGCGTCAATGACCATGCCTGCGCTCAAATGATCGACAATCTGGCCAAGCGTCTGCAACACACCCAGATCTTCAGGCTTGACGGCCGGAGCTTCCGGCAACTTTTCCTGGAGCGCAGAGAGGATTTCGACGCGTTTGATCGAATCAATACCCAGATCAGTATCGAGAGCCATCTCCATCTCAAGCATCTCGATCGGATAGCCGGTCTTCTCGGCGATCACTTCGAGCAACACGCTTGAGATACGGCGACCATCAACCTCAGGGGCCGCAACCGGCACAGCACCTTGAGCGGCCGATGCCGGTGACATACCGGCACTCAAATGAGCGATGATCTGGCCAAGAGTCTGCAGAGTGCCAAGGTCTTCCGGCTTGACGGCAGGAGCCTCCGGCAACTTTTCCTGTAATGCGGAGAGGATCTCTACACGCTTGATCGAATCAATACCGAGGTCGGTATCGAGGGTCATCTCCAGTTCCAGCATCTCTTCCGGGTAACCGGTCTTCTCGGCGATCACGGCAAGCAAGGTGGCTGAAACGACATTGCTGTCAACTGCTGGCAATGCGGCAGCGGCAGCCGTGGGTGACGCCGCCATGCCGGCACTTAAGTGCTCAATGATCTGGCCGAGAGTCTGTAGAGTGCCCAGATCCTCCGGCTTGACCGCAGGGGCTTCGGGCAACTGCTCCTGCAGCGCGGAAAGGATCTCCACACGCTTGATCGAATCGATACCCAGGTCGGCATCGAGGGTCATCTCCAGTTCCAGCATCTCTTCCGGATAACCGGTTTTTTCAGCGATGACCGCGAGCAGAATCGAGGAGACCTTATTGCTGTCAAAGGCAGGGGCAAAAATCGGCGCTGGCGCGGCAGTCACAGCTGTCGGAACCGGTGCAACTGGAGCGGCCATCGGCTGAACCGGAGCAACGGCAGCAACAGGGGCCTGAGCAACGGGGGCAACAGCAGGCTTCAACGGCTGGCCCTGTATCAGACGGTTTTGCTGATCAACCAGGTTAAGGAAAGAGTGGGTCGCGGCTTCCTGACCGGCAAGGAACTGTTGATGCAGGCGCGACGTCTGCTCCTGCAGATTCTGCAAAGCCTGCATGCTCTGACGGGTCATCTGCAAGGCTTCCTGCAGGGAACCGGCATCGGTGACAGGTGCCGTCGAACTCGGCGTCGACACCGCTTGCGGAACAGCATGAGCGACAGGCGCTGCCGCAGGAGTTGCAACGGGTGCGGCTTGTTGCGCGACCGGCGGACGCTTTGCGGGGCGTTTGAAATAGTTAGCGCCGGTCAAAGGAATCGTCATGCCGGGCTTTTTGCCCTGCTTTGACTTGATGCTTGCAGCGTAGCCTTCATCCCAGTTCGACAGTACAACCGGGTAACCCAGCGCGCTCAGCTGAGCCAGGGCCCGGGCCAGGTCGTTGATGCCCGAACGCTTGCCATTGGAGGCGTCGACGGCAATCGCCTGGCAGGCTCGTTCACCAAGGATCGCTTTGACCATACCGGTCAAACGCGCACCAGGGCCAACCTCGAGGAAGGTGCGCATGCCGGCTGCGTACATGGCTTCAATTTCTGCGACAAAGTCGACTGGGCAGGCCAATTGAGCAGCGAGGATATCGCGAGTTTTCTTAGCCTCTTCCGGGTAAACACTTCCGGTGGTGTTGGCAAAGACACTGGCCGTCGGTTTACCAAACTTGATCTCCTGCAGACGTTCGCCAAAGGGGCCGCTGGCATCAGCGACCAGCTCACTGTGGAAGGCCGCTGCAACAGAAAGTTGCTTATAACGCAGGCCTTGCTCATCGAGGAGCTTGACGGCTTTTTCTATTTCAGCCGTCGCTCCGGAGAGGACGCCCTGTTCGGGAGTATTGCGATTGGCCAGAACGAGTTGCAGCCCGGAATTCTTGAGAAAGGTTTCGACCTGATCGAGAGGTGCGGATACCGCCAGCATCGAACCACGGTCGCCGTCACCGGCGGCCATCAATTCGCCACGCAGGCGTGACAGCGAATGGAACGCATCAATATCGAAATAGCCGCCGGAGCAGAGGGCGGTCAGCTCTCCGTAGCTGTGACCGGCATAAGCTTCGGCAGTAACGCCGAAGGTGTCCAGTACGTCGCGGGCTCCGAGGCTGACAGCACCGAGTGCAGGCTGGGCAACTTCAGTTGCCTGCAGATTTGCAACATTCTGATCTCTGCTGGCCTGGTCGAAACCGGGGCGAGGATAAACAAGTTCAACCAGACGACCTTCCTTGCCGTTTGTGTTAGACAAAAAAGCTCGATCGGCAGTCGTGAAGGAGTCGAGGAATTGCGGGAACTGGGTCGCCAGGTCCTTGAGCATGCCCGGGTACTGGGCGCCCTGACCGGGGAACAGCATCGCCAATGTGCCATCAAGCTCACCCTTGGCAAAAAAGCTGCCGTCGGGAGTGCTCCAGGAATCTTGATCGCTGCTCTTGAGCATAGCCAAAGCGCTTTTCACCTGAGCGGCAGGCTTGGATTTGTCTTTCTCAAAAACCATCAGCAAACGACAGGCTTGCTGTGCAGCAAAATTGTTACGGCTCTCATCAGCAGCCAGACGCAGAGTGTTCCAGGCCGCATCGGCCGGGAAGTTCTGCAAAGCGGAGGCCAGTCCGCTTTCATCTGCGGCACTAAAGGCAGCGATCTGCACATCACCCTGCCAGTCGGCAGCCACTTTGAGCGGCTGGTATTCCTCAAGCAGACAGTGGAAGTTGCTGCCACCAAAACCGAGCGCGCTGATACCGGCCCGGCGGGGATGATCGCCGCGCGGGATCCAGGGGCGGGTTTCGGTGTTGACATAGAATGGAGAGGTTGCCGCGGTCATTGCTTCCTGTGGCTTCTCGACTTTAATGGTCGGCGGCAAGGTCTTGTTGTAGAGCGCCATGGCGGCTTTAATCAGACCGGCAGAGCCTGCAGCTGCCTTGGTATGACCGATCTGGGACTTGATCGATCCGATCGCGCACCAGGGCGACTCCGCTTCGCCGAAAACTTCCTTCAGCGCAGTAACTTCGACAGCATCACCAACCTTGGTACCGGTGCCATGTGCTTCGATCAGTTCGATTGTTTGCGGATCAACGCCACCCTGCTCGTAGGCCCGGCGCAAAGCTTTCTGCTGCCCGGCAGCGCTCGGCTCGTAAATCGCCGCACCGCGACCATCACTTGACGCACCAATACCCTTGATGACAGCGTAGATTTTGTCCCCATCACGCTCGGCATCAGCCAGACGCTTGATGACGACAATTCCCAGGCCTTCGCCCAGAGTCGTGCCGTCAGCATTATCGGCAAAAGGTTTGGCATGGCCGGAAGGAGACAGGGCCGGAGTCTTGCTGAAGCAGGTGTACATGAAGATGTCGTTAAAAGTATCGATGCCGCCGGTGACCACCATGTCCGATTTGCCTGCGGCCAGTTCCATCGCCGCCAGGTTGAGGGCACTTAAGGAGCTGCCGCACGCGGCGTCGACCACGCAGTTGGTGCCACCGAAATCAAAATGTTTGCTGATCCGTCCGGCAACCACGTTGCCGAGCAGGCCGGGGAAGGAGTTTTCCTGCCAGGGGACGTATGAATCACTGATGCGCTGCATAACGTCTTCGGCGATCGCATCGGCGATGCCGGCGTCTTTCAGCGCTTCGCGCCAGCGCGGATGACCGAGGCGGGCACCGAGGGGCACAACCAGCTCCAGAGTTCCGGTCACGCCGATGATGACGCTGACGCGATCACGATCGAATTCCTTCTCAGTCGTATAGCCGGCATCCTGCAACGCCTGATCTACGGCAACCAGCCCGAGCAATTGCGACGTATCAATCGCCTCAAGCGCATTGGGCAGAACGCCGTACTCCATCGGGTTGAAATCAACCGGGGAGAGGAAGCCGCCGTACTTAGCGTAAACCTTGTCAGCCGTCTTGGGATCGGCGTCGAAATAATCGTCTGAACGCCAATGGGTTTCGGGAACCTCGATGATCGAGTCCGTACCATTCTTGATATTGGTCCAGAAGGTTCCCTTATCTTCTGCCTGGGGAAAAAGGCAGCCGATACCGACGATTGCCAACGGCGTCGTTGCCGCTGTCTTCTGATTCTGTTCTCCGCTGTTTTTCTTCAACTGAGAAACTCCTTAATCTGAGCGATTTCCAGGGGTGCCGAAAGCTCTGCCTCATCATCGAGACAAACCCCTTGAAGTTTAAGTTGGTTGGCCCTTATCAACACGGCCGCACCAAAGAGAATATTCATAGCCACTGTGGCAACTTTTCGTTGTTCGGCCGCATCCAGCACAGAGCCCTTTACCCATTCGTTAAAAGCGCCCATCGCCGGCCCGCACCAGATCTGATAATCGAGCTTGCGGTCGGCGACACCGCGATTGGCCCAGACCGGCGACTGGCCGAGATACCAGCGGAACACCAAGGCCATCTTGTACTTCGGGTCAGCCTCAGCCTTGGCCAACTGGCGCGGGTCTCGCTGGGTGAAAAAGCTGCACGTCTCTTCCCAGACCTGATCGAGATTCTTGCGAAACACCGTCTTTTCGAGCTTCTGGCGCTCTTCGACAGGCAGATCTTCAATACTGCTGTGAGCGCGGTAGAGCTCATAGAGCTTGGCCGCACGCATGGAGAACATGGTGCCTCGTTTGATCACCTGAACCTTGACACCCATCTCAAACATATCGCCGGACGGCGCCATGGTGACATCAGCCTGCCGGGTCTCGGCGAGCATCTTGCGTACTTCATCACAGGTTCCGGACTCAACACAGGCCTGGTTAATCGTACCGGTCACAAGGTAATCGACGCCCAGAGCAAAGGCCGCAGCCGCAGAGGCTGGCGTGGCAATGCCGCCGCCAAGGCCAACGCGCAGGGGCTGGTTGTAATTATACTCTTTCTGCAAGGTATTTTTCTGCGCCTTGATGGTCGGGAAGAGCGCCATGGCAGGACGGTTGTCAGTATGTCCACCTGAATCGGACTCGACGGTCACATCCTGAGCCATAGGAATCTCGGCAGCCATCTCAGCCTGCTCAGCGGTCAAGTCTCCCGCAGCAACAAGTTTTTGCAAGAAACGCTCCGGCGGTGGAGCAAAAAAACGTGCGGCGACTTCTTCTCGGGAAATTTTGGCGATGATGCGGTTCGGAGCAATGACACGCCCCTGGGCATCACGAGAGATGCCGTGGGTTCGATAGCGCACAAGAGCAGGCGTCAGCGCGAGAAAAGCCGAGGCTTCCACCAGGTTAATGCCACGACGCAGGTAAAGGTCGACCAGGGCATTTTCCAGCTCCGGCTCGTTGGGGCTATGAATCAGGTTAAAGCCGTAAGTGAGCCCGGCAGAAGAGCTTTCCAGCTGATCAATGGCCGCCTCGACCTCTTCGATCAACAGTCCCGCAGCACCAAAGAAACCAAGCATACCAGCATGGGCCAAAGCCTCGACCATAGCCACAGAGCTGATGCCTTTGGCCATGGAACCACCAACGTATGGATAGCGAATAGCGTAGTCACGACAGAAACTGACATCGCCAAGTTTTTCTATCGGACAAGCCAGGGCCATACCGTTAAAGACCTGTCCCTCGGCAAGCGCATGAAGTGGCCCAACTGTGCCAGTCATGACCTGAGTGTCACAACCCTGTGCCTGCAGGTAAAGCGGTTGCTGGATATGACGCAAAGCTGCGGTCAAAGCCGGCCCTGCAGCAACCTGTTCAACGGGGTCAAAAACCCCTAAGGGCTCTGATGGTTTGTAATGCGACTTTTGCAAATGACACTCCCTGAAGCGACTATTCGAGCATTTCTAAACCTCTGTGAAACAAGGCTCAATCCTGCAGAATTTTTAAACACAAATTTTTCATTTAAGCAGAACTGATGAGTATAGTTTTTTTTTGTCCGGGCCACAAGAAATTATAGCCACACAATGGCCATTTCATGCGGTTTTACAAGACATTTACAAAAACTGGTCATCCGAAAAGCCGAAGACTGAAGATGGGCCTCAAAGAGAAGGTCAGCTTGCCGTCCATGGAAATCGAAAAGAATCCCAGCCGAGCCTCGAAAAAGACAAGCATTCCAGCCGCTTGCAGAGCACCTTAAACTTGGGTGGCAGGCACAAACCAGATCCCATAAATTTTCTTTATAGATTAAATACTTACAGGACAAAAACAACAAACAAAGGACTTGCTAAACAGCACAGAAGAGATAAAATTTATTTGCGGGGAGAACAGCTAAAACAACCCTGCCTTTTTCGGGAACGGGCACCTAGAAGAAAGGGGTGATCGACTATGTTACCGATACGTTTTGATCCGATGCGGGAGCTCAGTACCCTGCAACGCGAAATGGATGATCTGTTCAAGAGGATGTTTGGTTCAAACCGGGAAATCGGTGAAAGCAGTATGTTGACGACGTCACCTGCCGTCAACAGCTTCATAAAGAACGGCGTGTTTCACCTTGAGGCGGAACTGCCGGGAGTCGACACGGACAAACTGGATGTCAGGATGGATGATGGCAACCTGGTGATTCATGGCGAACGTCGCAGCACGCACAAGACCGAAGACGTAAATTACCTGCTCAAAGAGTCAAGCTTAAGCACCTTCGAGCGGCGCATGTCACTTCCCACAGGAGCCGATATCGAGAAGGCCCACGCCACTTACAATAACGGCATGCTCGAAGTAACAGTACCGATTAACGAAGCAAAATTGACGGGCCGCAAGATCCCTATTGAGGGCGTCAAAAGCGGCAAGAAGAGTAAAGAAATTCACTGATTACAACAGCTGGCAAACCGCCCGTTCCCGGCTCTGAACAATTGTTCAGAGCTTTTTCTTTGACACAAAGATGGAGAGAAAACAATAGGAGGCAGCCCCAGGCGACGGACATTTACCAGCCGCCCCCACCGCCGCCCCCACCGCCCCCACCTGAGGAACCGCCGCCACCGGAACCGGAGGAAGAGCCAGGAGCAGCCGACGAAGACGACAAGGCAGAACCAAGCGAACTGCCAAGAGAGGTACTGAAATGACCAAGGTTTTGCACCTGCCAGTTGTTGCCATGATACCAGACCGGGCGGTAGTGTTCGCCACGCTCTTCCAGTCGCACAAAGAGGCCTGCGAAACGTTCCATCCAGTGCTGCTCGACACCGAGAGCGAGCGCGTAGGGAAGAAAACGTTCAAAGAGCTCCGGCGTCTTCTCCGGAGGGTTGCGAAAGTTCATCTCTTCGCGCTCGGCAACTTCGAGGAACTGGCGAAAGCCTTCCATCTCGTCGAGCAAGCGACGACCGGCCCGGGTTGGCGCCTTGAGCAGGTAATGGAAAAGCAGGTTAATGACTATGGCAGAGATGAGCATCACTGGGAGCGTCACCGACACCTGGCTACCGAGGATCCCGATCACGACAACTTCTGCGGCAAAGAATGGCAGGGAGAAACCGGTGATAAAAACGGCACCGATCGTATCCAGGGGAGATTTCAGGGTGCGCCAGGCATGCCAGACCTTCTTGCCTAGAGAGAAGACACCGAGCGTCCAGAAGGTCAGCCAGACCGAAAGGAACAGCCCTGTCATTTTCAGCTCCGTATTTGGCAGCCCGTAAATCACTCCGCCATAAACCAATACAGAGACGAGAATTCCCGGGATCAGCCAGCCACGGTTGCGTACAAAATAAACCTTTTCACTATTCCTGCTCAGGGCCGCTTCATGCGACTTGAGCGCCTTGCGTATCGTGGCATGCTTGCTTTGCTTCAAGGTGATCGAAGTCCCCTTGAGGTTGCGAAACAGGTGTTTCAGGATCGCCTTTTCACCGGCCGCCAAGTTATCTGGCGGATTGCTGGTACGAGTCAGGGTGTACTCCCGGCCCTCCTCCTTAATCTCGATCAAGCCTTTGACCGCGAGGTTGACCAGGGCCGCAGCGAAGGTCTTGTGATCATAGCCCATGCGGTCGACGTACCGCGACGAACCGGGCGACAAACCGACCGGGGGCTCGTAACGGGTGATCACCACGCCGGATTGAGGATCACGACCAACCATGACCCAGGCCAACAGGTAGTAGGCCACCAGCGCAGAAAGGCCAATCAGCAAGATCACCCAGCTCTGGTTGTCTCGCAGCAGGAAGTTGATTTCCTCGCGACGGGTCGGCTTATGGACATAACCTTTAGGCCAGGAAACCACAATCGTCAGCCCTTCTCCCTGAGAGAAAGCTCGTGTCGTCTTAAAACGCACGCTGGCATCATAATCAACAGAAGTGCTGTAATCCTGGCCCTTCGCTCCAAGCGGGCCGGTGTAGGCCTCCGCCTCAAGCTGCTCCGCGCGAAGCCCTTCGGGTAGAGTCACGCGGGCGCTGACCGCTTCGATCGGGAAGCTCCAGTGGTTTCCGGTCACATTCCAGTAAAGCTCGTCGTGATCATCAAAAAAACCAAGCTGCCGGTTGGTTCGATAGGTGATCGCGTAAGTATAATCACCCTTATCCAGGTAAATATTCTTGTCGCCCAGGTAGACCCGCACCCCATTGCCCTGGGCCTTGCTGTGCCAGCTTTCCTGGTGGCCATCGCGTTTCGCTTCCAAAACCTCGAAACCAACCCGGTAACGATTGCCGAAACGATCCTTGTAATCGGTAGGGAAATCACGATAGATGCCACGCTTGATCTCTTGCTGCTCAGCGCGCACACGAATCGTTTCAGTGACCTGCATCGAGCCGTCGACAAAGACTTCGATATCACTTTGATAATCGAGGATGCGCTCGTCCGCCAATGCGGAGCAAGCAAGAGGCACAAACAACGTCAGCCAGAACAAAACACGGTAGATCATGACAAAATCTCCGGAGAGTTCTTTTCTGCGGCATCTTCGAGCTCAAAGAATGGTTTCGGGATAAATTTGAAGACGCGGGCAAGGAGAAGATCAGGGAAGGAATCGATCCGGGTATTCAGGTTGCGTACAGATCCGTTATAGAAACGGCGGGCATATTGGATGTGGTTCTCAATTTCGGTTAATTCGCTCTGCAGCTGCAAAAAACTCTGGTCAGCCTTGAGCTCCGGGTAGGCTTCCGCAAGAGCTATCAGGCTGCGCAGGCCACCACCGATCTGTGACTCAACAGCACCCCTCTCTCCAACATCGCTCATCTGCCCCGTCCGGCTGCGCAGCTCGATCAAGGTCTCTAACGTCGAGCGCTCATAGCTCGCATACTGCTCAACCGCCGCCACCAGCTTCGGGATCAGGTCATAGCGCCGCTTGAGCTGCACATCAATATCACTCCAGGCTGTCAGAACCCGCTGACGATCTCGCACCAGACGATTGTAGACCACGATCACCCAAACGATTATGACAACAACAAACAACCAGACAACAGTCACATCTGCCTCCCTTTAATTCGGTGACAGTATACTCATTTACTGTCAAGCATCGCAACTGAGTATAGGTTCACCACATTCCGGAGATTGCCCTTTCAATGCCGTCTGCTAACCTTAATAACATGAAGACTTTGGAAATCTTTTTCGACTACATCTGACCCTGGTGCTACTTCGGTACCGTGCGTACCGATAAACTGCGCAAGGAGTTTGATCTCGACATTCGATTGAGCGTGTTCCCGCTCCATCCGGAGACTCCCGAGGAAGGTCAGTCCCTGGAAGATCTATTCGCCGGGAGTTATGACATCGAGGCCATGATGCAGCGCTGCAAGCAGGTCGCCGCAGAGCTTGACCTGCCCTTTGGCGAGCGCACCCACACTTACAATAGTCGCCGCGCCCAAGAGCTGGGGAAATGGGCAGAGGAGCAGGGGCCAGGCGAAGCCTTCCACACGGCCGTTTATCATGCCTATTACGTTGATGGCTGCAACATCGCGTTGCCAGACAAACTTGCCGAAATCGCTGAATCTGTCGGCCTTGATCCCGACGTCGCCCTGTTGACCCTTGACAAGAGACGCTATGCTGCACATGTTGATGAAGATTGGAAGCGAGCGAAAGAATTCGGCATCTCATCGATCCCTACAATCGTCTATCAGCAACACGCGCTGGTCGGCTTTCAACCCTACGCTCACTACCGTCGATTGATCGATTCAACAAATTCATAGTATCGACTGCTGGCAGCCATGCCTTCTTCATATTCCTTCAGGACAAGCCAATGACCGATCAACTCCCAGACGCAATCAGGCAACACCTGCCTTCCAGCCAAGAGAAAAAAACTCCGCACAGCTGGTTGAAGATCCTTGGTATTGTTGTCGTTGCCAGCGTCATCTCCACCCTCGTGGCAATCGGAGCGGTGTACCTCTACCTCTTCCCTGGCGACTTCAAACCGGTCACCTTAAGCGTTAGCGAGGAGCAGGCATTAGAGAGTAAACTTGATCAGTTGGGTAGCATGCATCGATCTCGAGTTTTGCATCAAGACAGGAAACAACCAGGAGACAAGAAAGATCTGCAACCTGAGCGTTACGACGAAACCAACGCCAACCGAGAAATCATACTCACGGAACGTGAACTGAACGCCCTGCTGGCAAAGAATACCGACCTGGCCAGCAAACTCGCCATCGACCTCTCTCAAGATCTGGCCAGCGCCAAACTGCTGATCCCTCTTGATGAGGAGTTCCCGCTACTCGGTGGCAAAACACTCAAAGTCACCGCCGGGTTGGAGCTGTCCTACAAGAACGCAAAACCGGTCGTCGCCTTACGGGGCATTAGCCTCTGGGGCGTACCGATCCCCAACGCCTGGCTCGGCAACATAAAGAACGTCGACCTGGTCCAGGAGTTCGGTGATCAGAAAGGCTTCTGGGCAGCCTTTTCCGACGGTGTAGAAGAAATGGAAGTCAGTGATGGTCATTTGCGGGTGAAGTTGAAGGAATAAAAGTTCAAGAGTATTCAACGCGGAGACGCGGAGACACAGAGGGAGACAAACAATCAGCTTAAGGTTTTAACATCTTTAAAGACCGCCAAACAACGGCACCCTGTTTTTTCAGCGCCTCAGCGTCTCCGTGTTGATTCGTTTTTTGGATGCCCTCAGAAAGAAGCGAAGATGCGTGCCGTTGATCGGCCTGGGGCCTGCAGGTCAAGATCAAGGAAGTAACCAAAAGGTGTCTGCCAGACATCGTACCCTGAACCGCGAAGACGCTCCACAGCGCGACCCAGCAAAGCCTTGGTGAATTTTGCCGAGGCTTTTGTTTCTGCCAGATGTGAAAAAGTGTGGATAACAATACGTTGTGTCTTGTTCTTACGCGCCCCCCACTTGAGATTCTTCACCAGCTTCTTTTCCACCCCCGCAGCATTCTCTTCATCAAAGGCTTCTGCGTGAATCAAACCGACCACCGCCGCCTTGATTTCGCCCGGCTCATGGCAATCCGGTTCGTCATCGAGCGTCTTAACCGCAGGAGTGTACGCAAACCGATCTGTGTAGAGCATTAAAAGTTTCATGCTTCAGCAATATCAAGCTCGATCGTTCAAAACAAGAAAAAGAGCGCAAACAAATGCTTTAATTGAAGACTCAAAGCCCTTGCTCAGCAGAATGATCGGCGCATTTATTTGCTGTAAACATCTAATTTAAATAGAGAACTTGACGTTTAATTATCTAGTGATAGCTTTACTATTAAGCATTACTAAATCTTTTAAGGAAACATGATATGAAAAAACTTTTACTTCTACTGTCGACCATCTTTATTGTCGCGTCACTGTCAGCATGCGCATCGATGGATGGCGGCGATGAGGTCAAGGTCAAGTGCCCAGCCTGCGGCCAAGATTTCTCCGTGGATGCTGCTGATACCGGCAGCTAATTTAACGAACAAACGCTTACACCATTTGAGGAATAAAGAACACGACACCCCGCCGCAAGGTGAAAGTGTCGTGAGTCTTTAATCAAGGCAATTCCTCAACGTATTCAGCCTGAGGTTGTTCTCTCTCAGCTACGCCAAAAGGCTTGCCAATCAATCCGTTTATATGATAAAAATCCGCTGCATAACTTAGAGCTGAAACGGGATGTAGCGCAGCCTGGTAGCGCACCTGCTTCGGGAGCAGGGGGTCGCAAGTTCAAATCTTGTCATCCCGACCAGTATTTACAAGGAGCGACCTCCCCGGGGTCGCTCTTTCTTTTTGTTCTCCGGTCCATGTCCGGTCCGAATCACATCTGTAGATGACAATTTGAGCGTTCAGGGAGTGAGTGTTTGCATGCTCCGGGGCGGGGTTTCTAATCCGGGGCTCCTCTGGGGCGGATCGGGTACGGAGCGTCATTTTGGGGAAAACATATTTCCCCAGAGAATTAATCTAGAAAAAACGCCTAACACATATTGACATCCGCATATTGCAATGATACGTTCCTGAGCCTTGTTTTAGTTAAGTTATATATAAGCACAAGAACGTAATTCTTCACTCTGCGACCGCACCCTTTTCCTAATTAGCAGCAGGTGTTTTTTTGACAAACAATTTTGTAAAGGCGAGGGAGTAATTGTATGAAAGTAAACTTAGCATTGATGATGGTTTTGTGCGTCTACTCTTTTGTTGGCGCTGCGCATTCTGCTAACGCCCCAACGGATCCAAACAAGCAGACACCTTGGGGACTTTATCTAACTTCTGAGGAAACTTACGAGATGAAACAGCGTCTCGGGAAGCAAATGTTATTTGTTGATGTGCGCGATCCAATCGAAATAATGTTCACAGGCTTTACTGACGTCGTAGACATAAATATTCCTTTTAAGTTTGCAGACAGAACAGAATGGAACACCAAGAAGCCTGTTTTTCAAATGGTAGAGAACCTAAATTTTGAGAAAGATATTGAAGCGGCTTTAGAGGCAAGAAGACTCAATAAAAATGTACCCGTGGTCATTATGTGCAGATCTGGCGGAACTCGAGGCGCACCTGCCACAAAACGCCTTGAGGGAAAAGGGTATACAAATGTTTACGTTGTTACTGATGGCTTTGAGGGGGGGACTGTCAAGGAAGGTGACAAAAAGAATTGGCGGCTCAAAAATGGATGGAAAAATGCCGGCTTACCGTGGAGCTACAAACTAAACAAAGAGAAGATGTATTTAACTTCTTATAAATAATCAACAAGAAAAGGCTCAAATGTACACACACGCGACAACACAAACACTGAGTACAAAAGTTAGTAGAAATTCAAATTATAAGTGGCTACTTGGCTTGATCATGGTTGCCGTAATTGCCCTAGGGTGGAGATATCCTCTTTTGGGATTTGTGGTCCCCGCAGTAATGACAGCTGGAATAATTGGTGGGTTCATGAAAGGCAGATGGGTATGTGGCAATGCATGCCCTAGAGGTAGCTTTCTTGATTCTTGGTTCTCATTTGTCGCAGGGGACAGAAAATTTCCTCGTGTCCTCAAAAGTGGAATGTTTCGCTGGACAATACTATCGGCATTAATGGGCTTTATGGTTTTTCGCCTCTTTCAAAATCCTACAAGCTTTGATCACTGGGGAATTGTCTTTTGGCAAATGTGTGTAGTGACAACAATTGCTGCTATTGGCCTAGGGGCCAGATACAGTGCAAGAAGCTGGTGTTCAATTTGCCCTGTAGGGACACTTGCAAGCACGGCAGGGAAAGGCAAATATCCTTTGCAGGTTTCATCAACTTGTAAAGCGTGTGGCCTCTGTGAAAAGAGCTGCCCAATGAAACTAGAGGTTGCTCGTTACCGCCACATAGGAAAATCCGAGGAAAAAGATTGCATCAAATGCTCTGAATGTATCAACTCATGTCCTCACAATAGTGTCTTGAGTTGGCCAATCAAAGAGGCTGCATAATGATTCGTAAAACTATTTCACTGACAGCATTGCTGAGTTTCATCCTCTTGATGCTCACAAGCATAATTCTCTACATCATCCCTGCTGGCAGGGTTGCCTATTGGGCAGACTACCACCTGTGGGGGCTCACCAAAACACAATGGGGTGATTTGCACATCAATCTTGGATTTCTGTTTTTTGCTACCATTTTGGCTCACACCTATTACAACTGGAAAGCCATAGCAACATACATGAAAAACAAGGCAAAGGAGTTCAGGCTCTTCACAAAAGAATTCAATGTCGCCCTGTTCCTTACTCTGGCATTCTCAGCTGGTACGCTCTATGGGATCCCACCATTTTCTTCTATCCTCCAATGGGGTGAAGATATCAGTTCCAAAGCTAACGCATTCTATGGTGAACCGCCCTATGGTCATGCAGAACTATCTTCTTTTCAAACGTTTTCCAACAAAATGGAACTGGACCTTTTTCAAAGCATAGAGCGATTGAACAATTCTGGCATCTCATTTGAAAACAGCGGCCAGACACTCAAAGAAATAGCAAGCTTGAACTATGTCTCACCAAACGACATCTACTTGGCAATTTCACCACTTCATGAGCGCATTAAAACATTTCCCAAACAGCCTCCTGCAGGCCTAGGGATGCGACCACTAATTGATCTATGCCAAGAATACTCTGTCAGCATAAAGTCTGTTCTCTCCATCCTTGCTGACAACGGGATCTCGGCGAAAGAGACCATGAGCATCAAGGAAGTTGCGAATCTTGCTGGGATAGATCCTTTTGCCACTTACGAACTTATTCGAAACCATCTGTAACATTTCTCAAACAATACTGTTAATGTTCGCCCAGACGAACCATGTTGGGGCTTTTCTATGAGCTTGCCTGGAAATTTCCATTCTCAGCCAACACGGAACTGTTATGATTTTCAAAATTCTTAGCAAAAGACCCGAGATGAGCCCTATTTGTCCAGGCCAAAAAGCTGGAAAGCTGTTTGCAAAAGGGCTGAACTGCACACAAGCCGTACTTCAAGCCACGACAGGCAGAACCGACAAGGACATCATGAAAATGGCGAAAGCTTTTGGTGGTGGGATTAGTGACAGGAAGTGTCTATGTGGAGCAATCACCGGGGGACTGATGGCTTTGGGCCTAAACGGCAAAGGCAACAAATCTGGAGAGTTAATTGATCATTTTAGAAAAGACCAAGGGGCAACATGCTGTGTCGCCCTCTCACGTGGGCTCAAATGGAAAAGTAAAGAGCACCGAAACAATTGCCGTAGGATTACAGAAGAGACTGCAAAAACTGTTTCTAAGCTCCTCTAAATAGCGCAACTACTCCCACCCTAATGTTCTCCCATGGGCAAGACAGCCTAAACTGACTTGTTAACATCCCAGAGAAAAAACAATCATTCAACTAACGACCCAAAGGATTTCTTAAACTGTACGACAAAAACCCACGCAAAAAAGGACCATTGAATCCAGACCATTCCATCTCAACAAACAGGACTTAAACGCCCCGCAAACATTAAAATTCTTTACTCAAAAGCGGTATTAATGTATCCATATTTTCAAATAATATACGGAGAGCGGCATGATTGAAATTTGGATAGGCGTAATATCATTTGTTACCGGGTTTGTAAGTTTCGTGTATGGAGCTAGGCTTTGCTGGGAATGTGGTAAAACTTGTCATTTCGGAGAAGAACCCACAATCAAAAAGAAAAAGCTAAGGTTCTATTTGCCTGCAGCAACAGGATTTTTTCTATTTGGCTTCATGTTGATTTTTGGAATGTATACTGATGGTTTTCTACCTAGATATATCTATGCTTTAACCAGTGCTGTCCTTCTGTCTCATTTCCTTGTCTCCTTGTTTATGCCAAGCTTCAAGCGCGACCAAAGGCACTTAACAGAACAAAACCACTTCAACAATGACCAAGAGACATGTCAGCCAAATCTATATACAGGGTAGAGTCTAAACTTTTGAGCGACCCAAAGACATCACACGTGAGCGTCATCCAGCGGGGTTGGCCTCCAACAAGAGACCCTGCATAAGGACACTAGCCCCAGCCATTCCCGGTTGGGGCTTTTTCATTTCCACCACTCGGCCTCCCCTCCCCATCCCCCAAAACTTTCATCTCAGGGCCGAATTACATCTCTAACTGACAATTTGAGTGTTCAGGAACGTAGCGTTTGTGTGTTCCGGGGCGGGGTTTTGTCTCCGGGGCTATTCTGGGGCAGATCCGGGGCGAGTGGGAAGTCTGGGGCGGGGACTAAATACTCAATGGTCACGCTTTCGAGGAACAAACCTGCCTGCAGTCGGGGGGCTGAAAAAAACTTCTTTAAGAAAACCGATCGATAAAGATTCAGAACGATTCCAGGGCAACAAAAGCAACAATCTAGCCAAAGGGCAATAATTCAAGAAGAGGTTTGCAGCCAAGCCGACGGTAGTGATGTACATCAGAAAAAGGAAGCCAGGGATATACGTTCCTACAAAAACCCAGATGAAATAGGCCAGTCGAACTTGAACAGGAAGTGGTTTGAATTGAAAACTAAAGAGCCACAGAAAAAACAAAGAGTGAAATGCCGACAAGATAACAACCCATTGATAGAAATATCTATCGTAGAGCCCTGCTAACAAAACAAGCCATATTGTCAGCCATATCCACCAGATCAACCGCTTTCTAGTCGTTTCAGGTAATTTTTGCCAGGGCGAGCTTTTCTGTTTCCCTTTTTGTTCCTTTGGAGTCATAAAAAACCGTCTATGTTTTAATATTTGTCATACTTACTATAGCAGCTTTGGAGCCCTGGCCCTATTCCGGTTCGAATCAATCTCCAAAGAGACAATTTGAGTGTTCAAGGAGTGATCTCTTTGGTGATCCGGGGCGGGGTTTCTTCTCCGGGGCTACTTTGGGGCTTTTTTTTTGCTAACAGGGAAATCACGTAAATGATATAACCTACTGAACATACTAAGATCGCCTACTGTTGCAGTCAATCACGTTATATACACTGGTAACTCAATAAACATGAAATCAAACATGACTACCCAAAACGGTAAAATAGCACCTTTCCTTAAGTGGGCAGGAGGCAAAAGATGGCTTGTGAAACTTCGTGATGACCTTCTCGATACTGGGTTTAATAGATATGTTGAGCCATTCCTAGGGAGTGGTGCTGTTTTTTTTCATGTAAATCCCACTACATCGATACTTAATGACAAAAACAAAGCTCTTATAGATGTGTATAGAGCCATTAAAAACGACCATAGCAGAGTCCTTTACCTTTTAAACGCACACAGTAAAAAGCACTCTAAAGAATATTATTATGAGATGAGAGCAAAAAAGTGCAGGAACCAATTTTCAAAAGCTGCACAATTTATTTATTTAAATAGGACTTGCTGGAATGGACTTTATAGGGTGAATTTAAAAGGCGATTTCAATGTTCCGAAAGGGACTAAGGACAAAGTTTTATTAGATACTGACAACTTTGCAGAAATAGCAAATTTACTTCATGGAGCACAATTAGAAGATGGTGACTTTGAAAAAGTGATCGACAGCACAGTAGAAGGAGACTTAGTTTTTATTGATCCACCATACACGGCAAACCACAACAACAACGGCTTTTTAAAATATAATGAACACATTTTTAGTTGGAAAGACCAGATTAGATTGAGAGACGCCACGCTGAAAGCCAAAAACAGGGGAGCAAAGATAATACTAACTAACGCAAACCACGGCTCGGTAAGAGAATTATATAGTAGACACTTCAATCTACAGGATATTTCTAGGGCCAGTGTCCTTTCTGGAAAGAAAGAATATCGGGGCGCAGTACAAGAATTATTAATTACCAGTTAGCTAGGGGGATAAAACATTGCTTTTAGGGATAAAGAAAATTTTTCTATGGTGTTTTAGCAGGGTCCCAATTATAGGGAACCTGACCAAAACAAGCTTTAAAGCACAAAAAGAAGCTACCATTGAAATGGTCCTCACACTAATTTTTTCAACACTCCCTATCTGGTTTAGTGGCTTGAGGGTCGCTTCAAACAAGTACTATAAATTGCTCGACTTACCGGAGAAAAACCGTCCGGCAGAAATTAATTTCCTTGAGATTTATTGGAGTGCCATCATTGATGCAATTTCAAATGCCGAATTACTCATGTATTCGGCGGCACTTCTTGGTCCAACCTTATATCTTGCTTTTAAATCCTTCATTCAAAAAAGAGAACCTTTCCCTTGGGTCCGCCCACAAATTATCTTTGCTGTCTTGATAAATTTTATTGCTGCAGATTTATTCTTTGCCTCACGCGAAAACCATTACTCTGCAGAGCCTTCATTCTTAATTGTTACCTTATGCTTCTATTCTGCATCCTTATTAATTTTGTTCCCAGCTATGGCGTATGAACATGACAGGATCCTGTTGGACCCCTCAAGAGAACAGAGGACTGAACAAAAATCCTATCAACGAAGCTACAAGACACATAGGGGGCAATAATGGAAGAAAAGACGAGGAGCTTTGACGTCAATTATCTAAAAGTATCTCAACCCATTGGTGATTTTTACATAGCCTCTATACCGGCTCAACAACTTGTAGACATAACTGATTTTGATGTGCGGCGTGTATTAATGGAAGAACGTGATGTTGAACGATACCTCGGCATTCAAAGGCCATTAAATAAAAACCGTGTCAAAGAAATAACAAACTATGTTGGGACCTTAGATGCTTGCTTCCCTACCGGAATAATCATTGCTATTCCAAACAGATGCATCGAGTTAAACGAAGATACTAGCGTAATGACGATCAAAAATTACGTTGACGACGTTGACGACATCGACGAAGAAGATAATGTCATATATAAAAGAATTGCCCGAGTACTTGATGGGCAACATCGTTTAGCCGGTCTTAAAGGTGTTAAAGAAACCTTTGAAGTCAACGTTAGCATTTTTGTAGACATAGATATTGCAGACCAGGGGAACATTTTCTCAACTGTCAACCTAGCCCAAACAAAAGTAAACAAAAGCTTAGCTTATGATTTATATGATTTGACGAAATCAAGAAGCCCGCAGAAAACTTGTCACATTATTACAGTAACCCTTGATAGAGACCCTGATAGCCCATTTTATAAAATGATAAAGCGCCTTGGGGTTGCAACCCCTGGGCGCTCTGAAGAAACATTAACTCAAGCAACATTTATCCAACCTCTACTTAAAATGATTTCGGCTGATCCGATGAAAGACCGAGATCGTTATCTGCGCAAGAAAAAACCAAGCAAGATTGACCCAAAGCTATTAAGTAGACATCCATTTCAACACATGTTTGTTGATGAGAAAGACTTTGAAATCACAGATATTGTTTGGAACTACTTTTCAGCTGTCAAAGGAAAATGGTCAACAGCATGGGCATCAAGAGATAAGGGTGTAATGCTCAACAAGACAAATGGGTATCGAGCTTTAATGCGCTATCTTTTATTTCTGTATAACAACAAATTCAACCCGGGGAAAGTGCCTACAACAGAGGACTTTAAAACTGTTCTTGATGATATAACGATTAAAGATGCAGACTTTAATGTTGAAAATTTTGCACCGGGAAGTAGCGGTGAAAGTCTATTATTCAAAACATTAACGGAGCAAACAAAAATCAACCAACCCATGGACAAAAAGAACTAAACCTATTTAATTAGGGACTCAAACTCACGCCCCAGCCATCCCCGGTTGGGGCTTTTTCATTTCCACAATTCTGACTCCCCTCCCCACCCCCCAAATTTTCATCTCAGGACCGGAATAGGACCGGACTCGCTAACCAGCTTTTCAGAATCCCAGCAAAACAGAGCACCCCCGTCAGCAACGCAAAGAATACCCTAATCTGTGCACCAAAAATTCAATCAAAGGAGGACCACTATGTCCAGTAAACGATTTCCGTTCACCAAGAGAGCCATCGAAGCAATTTCACCACACGATCCCGACAGCAAAAGCCGTGAAGCCGAATACTCGGATGCAGAATGTATTGGTTTGAAGTTGAGGGTCAGTAAGGGAGGACGCAAGTTCTTCCAACATAGATACCGCTATATGGGCCGGAAGAAATGCCTGACCATAGGGGAGTTCCCTCACGTCACCATCCAGGATGCACGTCAGAGGGTAAGCGAGCACAAGTCCCTATTGTCCAGACAGATTGATCCCAGTGATGAACGTTCCCAAAAGACCAACGATCTCACCTTTTCAGTTTTCGTTGCAGACTTCTACATTCCCCACGCAAAGCAACACAAGAAGACATGGCAAGAGGACGTCTATAAACTTGAAGGGCAGATCATCCCCGCTTTTGGGAAGTATCGGTTGTCATCGATTACGGCAAGAGACATATCAACGTTCCTGACACAACAGAAAGAAAGAACGTCATCAACAACGGCCAATCACTATGCGACCCTGCTGAAGAGGATGTTCAACCTGGCCGTCAAGTGGGGCCTGCTCGAAAAGTCACCCGCAACTGGCCTGGATCGGTTCAAGGAGAAGCCTCACAGAGAACGCTACCTAACCAAGGAGGAGTTGCCGAGATTCTTGAAGGCTCTAGATGACTTGGAAGACGGACTATCCAAAGCGGCCATCAAGCTACTTCTTTTCACTGGAGGACGAAGAGGAGAGATCACATCATTACGATACGACCAACTGAAGCTGAATGAGAAGAGGCTGTTTCTGCCTGACACAAAGAATGGTAAGTCTCGGTCGATCATACTTAACGACAGGGCCATAGCGGTGATCAAAGAACTAAAGAAGAACAAAAGCAACTCACCACGCACCGAGGAAAGTGAGTATCTGTTCCCGACTAAACAGGGGACCAAGAGGCCGTACATATATGACCTGAGGACACCATTCGGAAAGGCTTGTGACGCAGCCGGGATTAGCGGTCTGAGAGTGCACGACCTGAGACACAGCTTTGCTACGTTGGCTTTACAAGGAGGGGCGAGTCTCTACGATGTCAGCAAGCTATTGGGTCACAGTGACGTTTCGATGACGCAGAGGTATGCCCATATGGCTGATGACAGTTTGCAGACAGCCACGGACAACATGGCGGGAGTCATTGATAGGGTAGTGGACGGGTAACCCCTACATTTATTTTCAATGGAAAGTAGAGCCCTGTGGAACTGTAGTTGAGTCTAGAACGTCATTCATCATGTCACATATCACTCTCACCGGAGATGGTTTTGGTAACATAAAAGTATTCGTGGCCCTGACAAAATCTAAATGCTCCTGTTTGTCAGTGCCGGTGAAGAAGATGAACCTGCTACACAAAGTGGGGTCTACTTCCAAAGCTTGTATGTACATTTCGATACCGTTCATTTTCGGCATTTCTATGTCCGAGACAATCAAGTCGAAGCGTCCCTGCTGAATGCGAGAGATACCCTCTTCCCCGTTTCTGGCGATAACCACTTCAACATCATCTACAGCCAAGGCCTCAAGCATGCGTGCAACTGAGTGATTGTCTTCAACTATCAAAACACGTTTACTGTCAGGCTGGGATATTCTTTTGGCCCTTTGGACAAGGCTTTCCCCATCAGGTAGCGATGAAATGTATTGCTGGATGTTTATCCTATGTTGGTCAACTTCTGATACGGCCTTCTGAAATTCAACATCCGCAGCATTCAAAGTGTCTATGGCGTAAAGAAAGACTTCATTCCATTCAGAAAATTCTGCCTCCGCAAGTATGTCCACCATCGTTTCCTTGGTTAATTCACCCGATCTCAAAAGTTGCCAGGCACGAGTAAAAGGGGCCTCTATTTTCCTACGGAAAACTCCATCGAGGGAAAAGCTAGCCTTCTTCATTTTTATGTCTGAGATGGAGGCACTTGCTTTCTGAAGCAGTTGTTCGTGCTCCTTTTCTTCAACAGACATTATTGATAAAAACCGGGAAAAATCATCATCTTCACGGAAAACTACTGCCGCTTTTGCATATAAGTTGGAGGCTGTAGCCTCAACACCTATCAACCAGCGAACGATATCATGCATCCTTCCCCCCTTTCCCATACACGGGATCATCCTTTCCTCTAGCCAAGACAAAGCATAACAGTCACAGAGCAATTCACAATCGGCTCATCCCATATCGGGGTGGGCCTTTTTCTTTTTTCAGGAGGATCACATGGTCAGGCTCACATCCATACAACAAACCCTGAGCCTTCGGGGCACCACCCCCGAAGTAGTCATCATACGGTCACTACAATTCATGGATAATGGCTATAACCCCGAAGTACAAGAACACATCATCATCCAGATAAGTCACAATGACTTCAGCAGGACTCAGAGATATGCCCATATGGCGGATGATAGTTTGCAGACTTCCACTGACAACATGGCGGGAGTCATTGATAGGGCTGTCGGTGGTTAGGTCAAACAGACGCAGAATGATGTAATCAGAGATCCCCTCTGAGAAAGACCAAAGTCATGGTTATCAAATACACAACAACGTAGGTTCCCATAGCGAAGTAGATCCTTTTCCTCACCGTAAACCTGCCCTTGATCCCTGTCACGAAATAGACAAAAGCAGAAGCCCCAAGAAGTATCAGCATCATTCTCATAAAGCGCACCCCTTCATAGCTTCAATAATATCACTACATGGCCTGTTCCTCTCAAGGGGCAGGCCTTTTCTTTTTTCAGGAGGACACATGAAAAGGCTCAAGTCATTGCAAGACGTATTGGATCACAAAGACACCATACCCACCCTAGCGTATATCCGAGGAATTCAGTTCTGCGGAAGCCAAGGATACCAAGCAGACATAGATGGCTGGATAGTCGTCATGCAGGAAGGTGATGACATAACCCACATAAAGGAGATTGGAGTCGATGGACTATTCGATGATGAGCTACCAAATTTTGAATATTGCTCAGCTTTTGCTGATGGCGCTCAAGTTACTTTCGAGTTGGTTTTTCAGCTTGATGATTCAAGGACTGTCGCGGTGATTGTTCCAGATGAGCCGTGGTTGGATCCATTCCTACGTAACATTCTCAGGGAAGCAGCAGGGGCGCTATTGCCTTTGTCACAGATTAAGGAGGTGACGCTATGAAAATACTAAAACAACCTAACGGATTGGAGGGCTATATCGTTAAGGTTGAAGAGACTGACCTGGACAGGCCATTGGAGCTATTGGAGGTACAAGGTGAATGGGTGGACATCATCAATCGATGTGAAGGGGTCGTCCTGAAGGGCGGCCTTTTTCATTGTTTGTACCTGACAAATAACGAATTTGCCATCGAGTTCATGATCCCCGATGAAGCATGGCTACCTGAAGAACTGAGACAACGAATATATGAGCATCTTATATGAAAGGAGAAAAACTATGTCTGAAGAGATACGTATCTTGAGGAAAAGCACATGCCCTTCTCTGTCGGTACGCTCTGAACTGGCCTATGAATTCGGGTACCACAACAAGACCATCATGTTCCGTATCACCGAGAACACAGGATCCGGTCATTTCTGTGACCATTGGGTTCCCCTGGACGACATACTCAAGTGTCTCCAGGAAGCAAAAGAGCCCTTCAGCTTGAGTGTATTCAAGACTGTCTACTGTGGGCAGAGCATCAACAACACAGGATTCCTTGGAGCGGCACTGAAGAAAGAGGGATTGATCGTCTGTGAGAAGCGGCAATACATGAAGAAGG
Source organism: Deltaproteobacteria bacterium IMCC39524 (assembly GCA_029667085.1). Lineage (NCBI taxonomy): Bacteria > Deltaproteobacteria > Deltaproteobacteria bacterium IMCC39524. The sequence goes on along the minus strand of JARUHJ010000007.1, from coordinate 8,092 downwards.
ATACAAAACCCTTCATAGAAGAACTGAACAAACTTACTAAAGCCACCAAGACCACTACGAAGAAGGCAAGCAAGAAGGAGGCCTCAAAATGATAGAGAAACTGGTTCCTATTGCTGTGGCTGTAGGCCTTTGTTTGATGTTCAAGAATACTCGAATTTTTTCAATCGTTGCTATCGCAGCAACATCCTATTTTTACCCTATTCCGTTTCTGGTGATCGGGACTGTTGCCGGGATTGGCTACGGTGTTTACAGGTGGCGGCAGGGGTGACTCGACGACCTGACCCTGGCCTGTCGCCCGTAAGCCCATGAAAACTATGGCAGGGCGACAAGTCGTCGGGTGCGTCGATCGAACGCCAAAAAAAATCCCACAACAAATGCGGGGCAAGGGAGTCGGTACACATCACAAAAAACTTTTCAAAACACCTGTCGCACTCGACGCCTCGACGCCATCCCATAAAAATCAAAGACTTACGATTTTAGGGGCAGCGCCGAAGCGTCGGGTCCTGGCCTAGTCGCCTGAAGCTATGTCGTCAATCCGAATACCCGCCGAGTTTCGCAGATCATCACAGACATCACAGTCGCTTGACTCAAAATCATGTCCTGCCTTGATTAACAGGCCGTCGCACACATTGGCGATAAACTCCTCAAATTCGTGGGACTCTGCCGTCTTGAGCAGATTATACCCTTCGCCAAACTCGGAAAGATCAACGTCTTCAAGGATGATGTCTCCGAACAGATCAACCAGCCAAAACGTTCCTTCTTTGTAGCAAATCCCTTTGCCCCGGTACGGCTTTATCAACTCATACGCGTGGTTGCTCAAATGCCAGTTCACTCTTTCCAAAATATAATCAATGTTAAGCCATTCTTGTCGTTGCATTAGTTTCTTCCTTTCAAAAATTAGTTAATTGAATTGAGTATGTAACGTTTAGGGGACAGGTGTTCGCACCCAACAAACTGTAGCGGCAAAACACCCTTACGAACCATGTCCGCGATACAGCGACCTGCCAGCGGCGACTCACCCCTCTTCAATGAACCCCAAAGCATGGGGCCGCAAAGTTTCTCCGCAGTGTATTCAACGTTGGGCTGTAGTACATGCAAGCCATCTAAGATTTCGTGCTTTATCCGGTCATAAAAACCTTTATGTACGGTGTAATCTTCATCTAAAACAATCATGATTTCAGTCTTCATTTTTACCTCCAAGAACAGTAATAGCTATGGTCCTGTGTTTCCCCCGTGTGAATGTCACCGAGACCCCCTGCGTCAGCAGTCCGGCCTGAAGTGGTAATAACCGCTTCGATAATGCAATCGGATTTTGCGGCCACTCCCTCGACCTCTGAGTGTTTCGGCCAACTGTGGCGTTCAGATCCTCCAGCAGTTCAGCAGGAGTCCCGACCCATCCTGCAGATTTTAATGTTTCCGCAAAGTCAAGAACCTCTGAGGCAAGTAAGCAGCTTTGCAGACTGTCGAGCTGGCCCTGATTGATGACGTTGCTGTACTCCATTTGGTAGGCCCCTTTAGGAGCATCAGAAATCACTTCCATCGCAGCAAGCCACCGGCAAAAATCCAGCATCCGCTCAGGGTGACTGACTTCCGCTTCGGGTAGATATTTAAAGATGTTTGCAATCAACCCGAAAAGCTCACGCATAATCACCGGCAGATCGGCATCGAACTCTCTCAGCAGTTCCGTCTCTGATTTTCTCTGGACCTCTGATATCGGCTGCAGTTCTATCGTCAGGCTGCGTTGATGCAGGTCGGGCTGCTCGACAATATTTCCAATGCCGTTGATCACTAACCCTCCGTGCAGATTGATGCTCTGCTCCTCATCGTCCGTGTATAGGCGCCTTGTATTCAATGTCCCACCCGTTGAGGTCATGCAGAGATAGTCAGACATAGTTGAGCTGACAGTACGGGTATTGTCGATACATCGCAGGTGCGAGTTCTGCATCGAGATCGCAAGGTCTTTCACGTTTTTGGGCAGTACCTGGACACCTGTTCTACTCGGATCAATCAGCTTCAAAAGTAGATTGCACAGAAACGACTTGCCGCTCCCCTGCCCGCCGACCAGAAGCAGTATCAGATAGTTAGTCGATGGAATCTTCGGGTGCGCCAACGTGTAACTGATCCAGGCAACCACCAACATCTTCAATACCTCGCGCATATTGAGATACTTACGCAGTGTTCTCATTCACTGACCTCCGCAGGCATACTCATTGGCAGTGTTGATGGCGTGCGGAAGAACAGAGTTGTAGAATCTTCCTTGACGATCTCCACTTCCCCGGCAGTGATTCTGACGTGCGTGTGCTTACTGTCGCCCAGGTCAATCTCGATACCGCCTTCAATGGGCGCGGTTCGGTACCAAACCTCTCGACATATGCCAGCTGATTCAGCATGCGCTTGAAGTGAATGATTGATATCCCTGATGTCGGCTTGTCGGAGGTTAATGTTGTGCCGTTGGGCATTGACCCGGATGAGGTTGTTAAGTTGCTTGCTCCCAACAGCCAAAACATAAGGGTTGCCTGCATCCTTCATGATGGCGTAGGCATTTCCCGTTTGTCCGAGCACTAGGTTCAACTCAGCTGGAAGGTTGTCTGGGAACTTCTGTGTGATTGTAGGCCTGTCCCTACAGGCTACGACTTGTGGTGACGAGAGAACATCACCGGGGAGTTCAACAACTTGTGGTTCAAGCTCTTTCATGGTTTACCTCCTATTAGCTAGAGCTTTTTGTCAGGAGAAAACCAGATAGAGCCCCATGCCCAGATCCACATCTCCTACTAGTAATGCGTTACTAGTAACGAGATACGGATGAGATGGTTTGTAGCTATCTGTTATTACTAAGAAAATTTTTACAAAAAAACCTTCAAAAGTCTTTGTTACCGGTAATCGTCTTCTGCTTTTCTTATTAGTGTGCCAGCCTCGTCATCTTCATCATCAAAATCTTTGGCTTCGCCATGGGCTAGAGAATCATCGTATTCATAATGTCTAGAAATCAGCTTTGCCCGTTCAGCGGCGTTACGTCTGTCATCGATGATTTTAAAACGTGGCATGTAATTATTTTCTTCATGCAGGGGAAAGAACGGATCATCTGTCAGTCCGGTTAAATCTTTCAGAGCTTTTCTAAGTAAGGTTATGTCCTTGGGGATAACACCGTGTTTAGTACCATGCGACTTATCGCTGATGAAGTCAGATGTTGGCTTCTTTCGACTCAGCCATATTAATATCTCTCCTGTTTTGTTTAGAGAATTATCTTTCTTTCTCCACAGGCCGACATCTTGGAATGACAGAACCTTTTGATAATATCCCTTGTTAAACAATGAGATCTTAAAGTTTTTGTTTATTCTAATCTGGCAGTCTTCCCAGCTTGTGATTTTTCTTGCTGATGTTTGAACGGGTTTCCAATCAGTAATATACGTACGAAAATATAATTTAGCCCAGTTAGATACGTTTTTCACATTCAATAGAGGCCTGCCCTCTGCTTGAGCCACGACCTCAATCCTATGACGAACGGGGAATTTAACAGCTTGTTCTAGGGCTTGCTGAAGGCACAAAGCGAATTTGAGTCTTTCTCTGCAAGCGATCCAGAGAAGTTCTAACGTCCTCAGACGTTCTTCAGAGGTTTTACCACGAGCATTTTTGTACCTCTCTTCTGCATGGTCGCACAATATTTCTAAGTAATCATAAAGATCATATGGAGTTTCATCAGCTGGGAGTAAATCTAGATTGATCATTCGGGCGACTGCTGCTTCGATGGAAATCGTCGGTATTTTTGGTTTAGCCATGACATGACTCCTGTCGTATTTACTTGTTCAGCCAGACAATTCTACGTTGAAACAATTGGTGCAAGTGAGCGGAAATGATGTCGAGCGTCGAGTCTTTTTGAAAATTTTTCTGATGTAGTGACAGAAGATCATCCCATGAAAAAATTGTTGTGACAACCCGCCGCACTTGACGACCCGTCGCCATCAAACTGTCCTGATGAAATTTCACCATTAGGCCGCCACTCCCAACTCGCCACCTCTGCCCCTGACCGACCACCTATGGCCCGACCGTGACAGCCCCATGGCCCTACCCATCCCAGACGTCTGGCGCAGGTCTATGAGACGACGAGAAGCTCGTAAATGTGCATGCCGGCGAGGATGTGTTTGCGTGCATTCGGCAGGCGCTTCGAAAAGTTGCTATTGTTCTAAGGAGTTATGATGAGAGCGGATGCGCCTGCAGGGGAAATCTCGAGATATGTGCCTTCGGTAAACTTCCGAATAACTTTACTTAAGAACCTAGTTGGCATAGATTAGTTTTGTCTTATTTGTTGTCTTCCATGGGGGATGGAATGATCAACTTTCTTGCAGGACGATATTGAACCAACCATCTGACCGCTGTTGTCGGCTACATGCTGACCTCTGGCGGTTTTTTTAGGGCGTCAAGACAAAAACTCTGCCCCCATCACACCTTAACGCTCAATTTCTGGAGGATTCTTCAATGAAACTAACGACTATTGCCGTAACACTCCTTGCTTTGATGATGATTGGCTGTGGTCCTAAAGAAACTGAGCAGTATTTATCATGCGAAGCTATATTCGTAAGCCCAATTAGATCCTCGGGCACAGGAAGCAAATCAAATTTTGGTTTCACCATAACAAAATTAGATGACAAAGTTATCAAAGTGAAATCTAATTTTGGAAGGGTTTATACTGAAGAAGAAACTATCCATCAGGAAGAGGGCAAAAACATTGCCCTTAAGTTGATAGTCGAGGACACTAGGATTAAAATGCATGCTTTATTTGAAGGCGAAGAAAGGCCTATTGAAACAATAATAGATAACTCTGGAGGACTCAACAGAAGTTCATACGGAGGCTGGTTTGAGGGCTCTTGCAAAGTGAGCGCAAAGGTATTTTAGTAAATAGAGTACAATTCCACATTGAGTAGAGACCCCTCCAAGAACGCCCCCTGGATGACGTCCTCTCTGGTACGTTGGCGCACAGTGAGCAGAGCGAACGCTTCTGCTTCGGGAACAGGTGCGCTATGACCATATTTTGATGATATAGCGCATCTTGGTAGCGCACTTTAGTCTCAAAACATGCCCCAGCGCATGGAGAAAAATCTATGGATTAAGAGGTTTTTTCAAATGACTCAATCTAACTACATTTCAATCCTTCCTGAAAATCCACACAAGAGACTCCTTATTCTCGCCCAGCAGCACTCTGAAGAGAGAAACGTCGCCAAGATGATTGAGGCCTTAGAAGAATATGTCGCTTTACGCTCGGAGCATCTTCAAATCAGGAGAAAACTTGCCGACATATATTTGTACCACGGTGAAAATAACAAGGCCTACAATCTCTACTCAGGTTTGGTCCCTGATTATGAGAACCTCCGATACAGCGCTGGGATAGTTAGAGCAAGGATACTGATGAACAAGGCCATTCCAAATATCCCTGAAAATTTGCATATCATTGCAAATATGTACGAAACAGACTGCCAAAATGCAGACGCCATTGAGGTTTACAAAATACTGATTGAACTCTATGAAGAGTCAGGTCAAATAGATGAGATGAACGAATGTAAGCACAACATCAACCGCATCTTCAAAGAGTCACCAGAAAATAGCGAGGATGGATTGTTAGGGAGAACTCTTTCAGAGTGTCCCCTCTATTGCTTAGAGAAACATGGCCTGAAAAACCAGTATGGCTGGTTCCCTGGAGATCTCGATATAGATGGGAGCTCTGGCTAAATATGCTTTTGTTATTGATAGCATATTTATACTAAAGGTATATTAACTTACTTCACCATACTCCCTGAATTGCAGAAGTAGTCAATCAAATGGCAAGTATATTAGTCAAACAAAGTATCTCCAGAATGGCCAAGGTCTCGGCCGCTACGTATTTTTCTACTGTTACAGGGCTCTGGTCGATACTTCAAATATTCACCTATTTTGAGGGATCTACCTTCAAAAAAATTGTTGGTCCTTATTGGGGAGCTCTTTATGGCTGTCCCGTCCTTGTCGCACTATTGATCGCTTGTTTACACACAAAGAGATATTACCAATTAGGGAAAAAGGAAGAAGAGCTTTCTGGGGACGAAAATGACCTAAGGCTGCCTGCCCTAAATAACGGTGTTAAATATTTAGACCGCTTTCAAATTAAAGCAAACCTTTCCAGAGAGGGACTAACTAGTGTGTATGTTGCATGGGATGAAGCGGCCACCCCTCACAGAGAAGTAGTGTTGAAGTTACTCAAACTGGATGTACGAGATAAGTCTGCAAATCAATTCATAAGAAGAGAACTTGAAATATGTAAAAAGCTAAAAAGCTACAATTTGCATGGGTTGATCAAGATCCATGAAGTTCATTGGTTATCAAACAAACAAGGCGCATTTATTGTGCAGGATTATCTAGGCACCTCAAGAAGCTTACATGACATTTTGCTAGCAGAGGGGCAACTGGAAGTTGAGCGGGCTCTTACTATTATTCTTCAATTGTGTGACGGCATAGCAGGGTTACACAAAAACAAGATTGTTCACTGTGACATCAAGCCGCTCAATATTTTAATCAATGATGCCGGAGAACCCATCATAATTGACTTCGGGACTGCTAGATACTTCGGAGAAATTATTGGCCCTGACGATATGAGAGTAAGCTTTCCTTACACAGACCCTGCTTTAACTGCTAATGAGCCAGCAGATGAGAAGAGTGATGTATACTCCCTTGCCGTTACATTGACTCACATGTTGAATGGGCTACCAGACAAAATTAGAGAAGAAGGAAACCCCACTAAGGTATTAGGCCGGAGTTCTGAACAAAAGGATATCCCCAATATGGGTATACAACATTTAGATTCCAGCTTAGTCATCTGCATAGCTTCTGCACTTCGACAAGAGGGGTACAAACCAACGTTGACAATAGACATGTTCAAAACTGAAATTAGTCAAATCATTACGACAATGGACTTTTCTTCCGAATAGTACTCCCACGAGATAAATACAAGAACGACACGGGATGTTCCGCAGCCTGGACGCACAGTGAGCAGAACGAACGATTCTGCTTCGGGAACCTGTGCGCTATGACGATGAGCTATACAACACAAAAGCACATCAAACCACCGTTATCATTGACTTATAGCGATAGCGCAGCCTGGTAGCGCACCTGCCTCATATAAACTTCAATTAAAGGGGTGTTTTTTCTCTTGACATGTCTGACTAAAAAGGTAAGATATCAAACAACAGAACATAGTTCTTCATTTTTACCTCCTAAAAACCCATAGAAACCCGTTGCCCCACTCTCCCCCTCCTGGATTGTGGGGCTTTTTTTATTACAATGCAGGGTCAGCAATAATTCCGCATTTCTGTCGAAAAGCCACTGTGAATTAGTTGCGAGAGGATTTACAGTACCCCCCCCACTTTGACCTCAACATACGACCAAGTATAATTGGCCTGTAACCATCCCTTAAAGAATATCGGTAATGTCTTATTTGAGTTCGTACTCTAAACTTTTACGGACACTGGAGGAATCGGCATGGAGTTCATATTCGATCATATTGTCATTAACGTTGTCGACATTGATAAAATGGTCAAGTTTTATACTGAAGTTCTGCAATTGCCAGGCGAGAGGCTGGAGGAGTTTACTGCGGGGCAGGTTCCCTTTCCCTCTGTAAGGCTTTCTACCGACAGCATCATCGACCTTTTCCCGAAAAAAATGTGGGAGAAAACCAATCCAGAGGAAGTCTGTCGTCCCAACCTCAACCACTTCTGCTTTGCGACTGACGAAGCTGGTTCAAAAGCCCTTCAGGCAAGGCTCAATGAGCAAGGCGTTGTTATTGAGGAAGGGCCAGTCAAACGCTGGGGAGCACATGGGACTGGCACGTCAATTTATTTTAGGGACCCGGAAGGGAATACGATTGAAGTCCGCTATTACTCTGATGGGGAAAGGGCTCTACCTTGTTTCCTTGACTCATGAAAACCCGTGGGCTTTTTTCATAAGTCAGGGGTACTGAGAATTTCTCTGTGTGTCAGAAATGCATGCCTAATTTTAGGGTATAATTATTTGCTCTGGCTAATAACCTTCCGAGGTAGGGAGGCTTCATTTCAAAGGCCTATTGGGTTTGGCT
>JARUHJ010000006.1:150000-173160 GCA_029667085.1 Deltaproteobacteria bacterium IMCC39524 | reverse complement strand
GGCAGAACACTACTGTTCACTGATGAGATTTGAACAGTCAAGCTTATCAATGGAAATAGATTCACCAACGCCATGTTGACTGCACCCGATTAAAATGATTGTGATTGTAATTTCCCACAAGTCACGAAAAACAGGAAAACCTCAGACCTACTGCGATCATTTATTATTAATCCCCTTGCAACTCATTCCTACATCACCTAGGGATATTTAATATGCAGAGGCGTAGGACAAAACCAGGCACTGTCTGTCAGATCCAGTCTCGATTATTACAAAAAAAGGCTAACACGCAAGGAACTATTAGTGAGTCCATGGTACCGCTTGTCTTCGACGGTTAATGTATAAGTAGTGCGACTTGAGTATAACTATGGTTATAGCTAGCTGGTCCGTTGGTTATATTGAAAGTTATGACCTTTTGTTCCAGAATTAGACTGAGATTTAGGTTCAGTTTAGCCGATTTTAATGCTTAATCAGATTGACTTGTTTTGTCGGGGGGCAACATGGAAAAGAAAGACCTGAAAATCACTATCGATGCGAATGGCAACATTCGCAGGGAAGTTGTCGATCAGATCCAACCAGAAGAACGTAAACCAAGGTTTCTTAAAAAGCTGGTTTCGACGCTTCCGCTATAAGAGAACGTTAAGGAGAAACTTTTTGTCCTGTGCCGGCAATGGTCGATAGCTCGTGATCTTTCTTGTCGCTTCTCTGTGAGCAAAGATTGAATTAAAAAAGCACCCTCGATGAGGGTGCTTTTTTGTTGAGTCTGTTTGTCCCGCGCTTAATCTCTCGCTTGCGGAAGAACCAGGTTGAGAACAACCCCGATAATTCCTGCCAGTCCGATGCCGCCGAGCTTGACAACTGCCAGGTCGAAGCTCATGCCGCCAATACCAAAAACCAGAATGACAGCAACAATCGTCAGATTGCGTGGTTGCATGAGGTCTGTGCCGGCTCTGACCAGGGTGTTGATACCAATGACGGCAATCGCACCGAAAAGTAGAACCATGATGCCACCCATAACGGGTACAGGTATGGTATTCAGGAAGCCCCCCAGTTTGCCGACGAAGGCAAGCAGGATAGCTGTAATTGCTGCCCAGGTCATGACCGCCGGGTTGAAGGAGCGGGTCAGGGCGACAGCCCCGGAGACTTCAGAGTAGGTGGTGTTGGGGGGGCCGCCGAGTAGTGCAGCCATGCTGGTAGCAAGGCCGTCGCCGAGCATTGTCTTGTCGATGCCTGGGTCGTCAACGTAATCTTTTCCCGTGATGCTACCGATCGCCAGAACGTCACCAAAGTGTTCTATGGCCGGTGCAATGGCCACCGGTACGATGAAGAGGATGGCTTCCAGGTTCCAGACGGGTAGAGTGAAGTCGGGCACGGCCAGCCAGGGCGCAGCGAAAACCTTCTGCATGGAGACTAGGGTAGGGCCGGTCCAATTTTGCAGGGTGCCCGGGTCAAAGCTCGCCTGGAAGGCTGCCGAGGTTCCCGTAGCATCGAGGACCAAGGCTGTCAGGTATCCGGCTACAATGCCACAAAGGATAGGGATCAGGCGAAACAGACCTCTGCCGAGCAGTGAGACAAGTACCGTGACTACCAGGGCAACTCCGGCAATGATGAAGGCTGTTGGTTCCGGAACCAGCCATGCCGAGCCATCCCCCGTGCGTCCTGAAGCCATGTGTACGGCAACTGGCGCCAAGACCAGTCCAATAACCATGATGACGGGACCGGTAACAATCGGGGGCAGAATTTTATGGAGGATGTCAGAACCGAAGATACGAATGCTGAAACTGATGATGACGTAAAGGAAACCCGCAGCGAGCAGGCCACACATGGTGCCGGGGATGCCCCATTGTTGAACACCGTAGATGATCGGCGCGATAAAGGCAAAGCTTGACGCCAGGAAAACAGGAACCTTTCCCCTGGTTACAACCTGAAAAATTAATGTTCCGGCGCCTGCTGTAAAGAGTGCAACGTTAGCGTTGAGGCCCGTGAGTAAGGGCACCAGGACCAGTGCGCCAAATGCGACAAAAAGCATCTGGGCACCAATGACTATTTCTTTCGGGTTGAGACTGATGCGGTAGTGCTGCTGGCTATCTGACATATCTGCTCCTCTTTATGATTATTTGGTGCCGAAAATTTTATCGCCGGCATCACCGAGGCCTGGAATAATGTAGCCGACCTCATTCAACTTTTCATCGACTGCTGCTACGTAGATGTCAACATCCGGATGTTTCTCCTGCAGATTCGCAATCCCCTCAGGCGCCGCCACCAGGAAGAGGCCCTTGATTCTCTTGCATCCGGCTTCCTTAAGCATGTCGATGGTGGCGATTAAACTGCCTCCGGTTGCCAGCATCGGATCAAGGATCATGGCTGTGCGATCTTCAATGTGCCGAGTAAACTTCTGGAAATAGGCAACCGGTTCGAGAGTTTCTTCGTTGCGGTAGAGGCCTACAACACTGACGCGGGCGCTTGGAATCAGGTCGAGAACTCCGTCCATCATGCCGAGACCGGCGCGCAGGATTGGTACGACAGTGATCTTCTTGCCCTTGATGGTATCTACGGTCACCGGACCTGCCCAGCCTTTGATCACTTCTTTTTTCATCTCAAGGTCGTTGGTTGCTTCGTAGGTCAACAACCTGGCAATTTCCGAGGCAAGTTCGCGAAAATCCTTGGTGCTGATGCCGTCTGCACGCATGAGGCCGAGTTTGTGGCGTACCAGGGGATGTTTGATTTCGTAGACGGACACGATGATCTCCTTAAAAATATGTGAGGGGATTTATGGAGCAAAAAAAACATTTCAAACTAACACGATCATTCTTCTTCAGCAAGGAAATGAGGCCCGAATTCCCAAGCTATGGAAGATTAATGGGTGGCTCTTGATGATAGCTTTTGTGTGATTATTTCTGCTATTGTGACTCTATGCATGATGCTTCTTTTGAAATGCCTCTTCTGGTGACTGCTGCAGTCATCTCCGACGGTGAAAAGATCCTGATCACGAGACGACCGGATGATAAACGTCATCCTGGGTTGTGGGAATTCCCCGGCGGCAAGGTTGACCCCGGCGAAAGCCCCGAAGAAGCACTTTGTCGAGAGATTCGTGAGGAGCTAGACGCTGAAATTAAGGTTCTTAAGATATTTGAAGTGGTGTTTCACCGCTATGAATGGGGACCTGTCCTGGTTCTCGCTTATTCCTGTCAACTGCTTACTTCGGCTATCCGGAATCTGGGCGTTGCCGAACATCGCTGGCTATATCCAAGCGAACTTCCGGGATTCTCGATCCTTCCTGCCGATCAACCAATCATCGATCGCCTGATTGACCCGTCCCGTTAGAAGAAAAGCTCCTTATGTTGAGATTCCTCTTCTTTTAAAACACCATTTTTAAAATCTCTGACTGGCTTTGGTTTACTCTCTTTAATTTGGCCTATTAGCTTGCAAGAAATAGTTTTTTAGGGAGTGAAACACCCAATAAATGGGATTTTTTACAACCTCAAACAGGGTCAATTTGAAAACTTTTTTCAGCAAACTGTTGACAATAATAAAACAGCGTATTATTTTGGTTGTCAGCTAGTTCGTTTTCTGTTTTTTTTGATTCCATTAAGGAGTTACACGTGCCCTCCAGAGATAAGGAATCCTATTCTATACAGGCTGTTGAAAACGCTCTCGATGTTCTGGAAGCTCTCAGTGAAATTGATGACGATGTACGCATCAGTCAGCTGAGTGAAAAGCTTGCCATGAACAAGACGAGCGTTTTTCGTTTACTGGCAACTTTTGAAAACCGTGGCTATGTTGAGCGTGAGGAGCAATCCGGCAAATACCGACTGGGTCTTTCTGCCTATGAAATCGGCCAGAAGTTTCTTTCTCGCATGGGCCTCTTGAGACATGCGAAACCCCTTATCGAACGTCTGGCCAGAGGGTGCAATGAAGCTGTCTATGTTGCCGTACGTCGTCGTAAGGAAGTTCTTTTCCTGGATATGGTTGATACCACCCAGAAGGTTAAAATAGTTTCTCTGGTTGGTAAACGTTTTCCCCTTGAGACCACCGCCGCCGGTCAGGTCCTTTTGGCCATGAAGAATGGCCAGAGTCTAAAGCCTGCTCAGGGAGCTCCCGAAGATATCAGTCAATTTACAAATATTTGTCGCCAGGGCTATGCACTGGATTCCGGAGCCCTCGGAGAAGGTATTGCCAGCGTGGCCGCACCGCTCTTTGGCAGCGGCGGTAAACTCCACGGCGTTCTCTGTGTCGTCGGGCCCGAGTACCGTCTTTCTCAGGAAGTTATCGAAAGCCAGATTATCAGTCCTATGTTTGATACCTGCGGCATAATCTCCTCCAAGTTGGGCTGGCACTCCCCTTATGTTCCCCGTAACCTGACCTGAATGTCCTCTTGCTATCTTCCCCTGCCTGCTGCAGAGTTCCTGTTTGCCATTCACTTTCTACAGTAAGTGTTCTGACTCTCCTAAGGGATTGCTCTCTCTGTGCGATTGATGATAAATTAATCCCCAGATGTTAACCTCTCTCTTTCAATTGTGCGCTTATATCCTATGCCTCTGATTAAACAATTACAGGAAACAGAACCGTTCAGAGATCTCCCTGAATCTGTTTTTGGCGAATTGCGAGAAGCTGCTGTCCTGAAAAAATATCCGGCCAATCATGACATCTTCAAGCAGAACGATTCACCCACAGGCTACCTGTACGTTATTAAGGAAGGGTTGATTACGATCACCCTAGTTTCACCGGGTGGGATCGACATGGTGGTTGATTATCGCAAGGAAGGACAGTTTTTTGGTGGTACGCCGATATTTACCGGCGAGCCTTATGCCGGCGGCGCACGGACAGTCAAGCCCACGGTTTGTTATCTCATCTCTGCCGAAATTCTCCTGCGCTTGCAAAAAGATAATCCGCAGTTGGTGACCTTCTTTACCAGTGCAGTCCTTTCACGGGTTCGTAAGCTCTATTCAGAAATTGTTACGGAGCACTCCGGTTCTGCACTGAACCAGATGGAGGCCTTTCCTTTTAAAAAGCGACTCTCTGAGATCATGACTTCGCCTGCGTTGACTTGCTCTCCGGACGTGACTGTGAAAGCAGTTGCACGGCAATTAACCGAGCACAATGTTAGTTTCCTGGTCGTTGTTGATGAACGAAATACGCCTGTTGGTGTGGTCACAGGCAGCGATCTCGTCGCCAAGGTGCTTGCTCCGGAAAATGTCGATACAGAGTCGCTGGTGGTCAAGGATGTCATGCGCGTCAAGCCCAAAACCATGACTCCTGAAACCTACATGTACGAAGCGATGGCATACATGACCCGGCACGGTTTGAATTACCTGCCTATTGTCGATCGTGAACAGTTGGTCGGCGTTATCACGCCGAGGGACTTGCTGCGTTATCGCTCGCAGAAAGCACTGCTTCTGCTAGGGAATATTAAGGAAGAGGCGACTATCGAGGGGCTTGCTTCCATTCACAAGGAGATGGTGCGTGTCGCGCGCGCGTTGCTATCTGAAACACGCAGCACCCCCGAGGTTATGGAGATACTGTCTCATATCCACCATGCCATCATCCGTCGCACCTTTCAGATTTGTCTCGCGGAGATGGCCGAAGAAGGTTTGACGCCTCCCGATATCCGTTACTGCTTCCTGATTATGGGGAGTGCTGGCCGCAAGGAGATGTTGTTATATCCTGATCAGGACAACGGCTTTATCTTTGAGGATTTTGCCGACTCCAGACAGGCGGAGGTTGATGCGTTTTTTATCCCCTTCAGTGAAAAGCTCAATAGTGCCCTGGCTAAGGTTGGTTATCCACTTTGTGATGGTGGTGTCATGGTGCGGAACCAGGAGTGGCGAGGACGTTTGTGTGATTGGCAGACGCGGATCAATAGCTGGCTGCTCGATCCGGAGCCAACTCATGTCAGGAATTCATCGATTTTCTTTGATTTTTTACCATTGTTCGGGGACGTGGAATTGGCTCATCATCTGCGTGATATTGTCACCAAAGGCATCGAGATTCACCAGGGGTTCCTCTATCACATGATGACCCTTGATCTGCGCTACAAGGTGCCACTCGGTCTACTCGGCCGTTTTCAGTTGGAGAAGGACGGCGATAACGCCGGTCACCTCTCCGTCAAGTACGGCGGTTGTGTCTATATCGTTGATTGCGTCAGGATGTTTGCTCTTGAGCGGGGAATTCAGGCGATCTCAACGATGGACAGGCTTCAGAAGCTGGTCGACGAAAATGTTTTTGCCGTGGAAACGGCAGAACATATCAGGGCCGCATTTGAAGCTCTGATCTTTTTGCGGCTTCGTCATGAGATCGGCCTGATCGAGGCCGGTCAAACACCCTCACATTTTCTTGACCCTCATCTGTTGAGTAAGACAGAACAGGATCTTCTTAAAGAATCTTTTCAAGCTGTTGCAAAACTTCAGGACGCCAGTAAAAGGCACTTTTCCCGCACACCTTTCTAGCGTTTTTCCGTTCCACTCATAAAGATCTTTTACTTTCGGGTTGAGGCTGGAGAGTCTTTTTTCTCCTGTTGCTCAGCCAGACCCCACTGAAAACCAGACCACATGCGAACCATTGTGTTGTGTTGAGGGTGTCGCCAAGGATCAACATGCCGAGCAGAACACTGAAAACCGGGATCAGGTTAACAAATCCGGCGGCTTGGCTTGCCGGAATACGACTGACACTATAGTTGTAACAACCGTAGGCTCCAAAAGTGATAAAAGTACCGAGATAGGTGATTGCCAGCAATGGTTGAGTGCTCCAGTGAGCCGGGAAGCCAACATCGGGGAGCAGAAGGAAGGGAAAGAAAAAGAGGCTACCGACAAAGGCTTGGAAAGCTGTCAGAAACAGAGGCGGATAGTTGTTGGTCAAGTGTTTTAGCGAGACGGTGTAGCCTGCTGCGCAAACCATCGCCAGGAATTCGTAGAAATTGCCGAGCAGTGGGTCGGGTGCGTTACGGTTTGTTTCGCCGGTCAGGCCCAGCCAGCAGGCACCGATAATCGCCAGCCCGAATCCGATCAGGGTTTGCCTGGAGACCTGCTCTTTAAGGGTTGCCCAGGCGAGGATTGCGACGAGCAACGGCAGCATGGCCGTGATTATGCCGGCTTGGGAAGCGCTGGTTAGCTCCAACGCCTTGGCTTCAAAGAGAAAGTAAAGGCAGGGCTCGCAGACAGCCATGGTCAAGAGATATTTAACGTCCTGACGCCGCCAGTTGAGTTTTCGGAAAGATGGGATGAAAACTACAAAACAAAGGCTGGCAATCAGCATCCTGCCAAAGATAACCTGCATCGGATGATAGCCACGGAAGGCAAGCTTGAGGGCGACAAAAGAGCTGGCCCAGAGAAGCATGGCCAGAATCAGGCTTGCGATGGGTAATAACTGGAGGTTTTTATCTGTCACGAAGGCTCCCGGAAGGTTTCGAATTTTATCGTGTTGCGATGGTCGCACATTATGGACGGTTTGTGACAGAGGTAAAGGTACAACCTTGTCATTATTACCTGGGCACACTTTCCTTTGCCTTTGACTCTGGCTGCAGGTGAGGGCGTCAAACTCCTTTTGCGGTATCATCCTTTTAGTTATAGGATGTTACCGGATGCAGTATGGAAGATCTTTGCGAACTTTGTGATTGAGTCGTCGTCACATGGAGATCTATCTTGGTGATGGGGACTTTTGTTTGGACATTTTTACTGACATGAAGGCCGTCAGCGTGTTACATAACCGGCGTTTCCATAGGCGAGGCAAAGAGGCTGATGACCAAACTCACTGATAAAGGTCGCGGTATCCGCGACATGTTCGATCGGATCGCACCACGCTACGATCTTCTGAATCGGCTCCTGTCGTTGGGAATCGACCGGCGTTGGCGGCGCTTTGCCGTACGGCAACTCTCTGTGCCTGAAGGTGGGATGGTTCTGGATATCGCAACCGGTACCGGGGATGTGGCTCTGGAGATCGGTCGTCAGACTGATTCTTCGGTCAAGATAGTCGGCTCCGATTTCACCCAGGGGATGTTGGTCCTGGGGCGGGACAAGGCCGCTGAATCACCCTACAGCGATCGAATCCTGCTGGTTAATGCACCCTGCGAATCGATGCCGCATCCGGACGCGATCTTCGACGGCATTACTATCGCCTTTGGTATCCGCAATGTTGTCGATCGTCAGAAAGGCCTCAGCGAGATGGTCCGTGTTCTCAAGCCGGGTGGCCGGGCGGTGATCCTCGAATTTGCGACCCCTCTCAACAGCTTCTTCCGTGCTGTGTATCACTTCTACTTTCTGCGCGTATTGCCATGCTTGGGCGGTTTGATCTCCCAGCGCAGCGCCTACCAGTATCTTCCTGATTCTGTAATGGAATTTCCTGATCGCGAGAGTTTCAAGGCGATGATGCAGGACGCGGGATTTGTCGATGTTAAGGTCCACGATCTGACCGGCGGTATTGCCGCTGTACATGTCGGAACGAAGGGCTGAATCACTTCTCTTCCGGTTCGTTTCTGGTGCCATCTCCTCCCCAGAGGATCTGAGGATCTTCGAGCAGTTTGAAGGGTAACCCTAGCGCCCGTCTTAGTAAGCCAATGGTCGGCTCAGTCAGTGTGTCGAGTGGCATTGCGCTGACAGAGTGATCGCCAAATTTACCTTTTACCGAAAAATGCGCGGTTAGTAACGCCCTGTCCTCACCGGTTAAGAGCCACCCTGCGATCGGGACTCTTGAGACGATCTTGTCGACCGTGCCGAGAGGATGAATAGCGACAGAATAATCCGCAGTCTTGTCCACCAGATTTAACTCCCCCTGGTACGATTGGTTCATCGCCTCACTTTCAATTTTTAAATCCTCTGTTGCAAGGATGCCTTTATCCAGTTTGAAGTGGGCCGTCAGTTTATTGAACGGCATGCCTTCTAAATCCATGTCTGGTAGTTGCAAGGCAAATAACTGGGAGACATTCAACAGGGAGAAGATCTTGCTCAACACCGGGAATTCATGCAGGACGCCGTCATGAACCTGAATATTGAAATTGCCGTAGGACGAGGGCAGGTAGCGAGCACCGATTTCGCCGTTGATGAAAAAGTCCCCGTCAAGTTTGCCGCGCAGAATATTCCTCTGGTTAAGCAGTTCACGGTAGACTTCAAGAGCATCCACGTCCTCGGCATGCCCCGTGACTCTCAGCATGGTCGCTTGGTCAATAGTCGAAAAGTCTGTGATCACCTGTGCATCGCAGGAGCCGTCTCCGACCGAGAAGTGAAGAGGGTGGATGATCAGGCGTTCGCGGGTGGGCGTGATTGTTGCTGTCGCGTTGTGAAAATTCATTCCGTATAAATTGCCGCTTTTTGCCTGTGCCTTGATTTTGACGCGACTCGTTGCTTGAGTACTCTTGTCTTCTGCCTCGAAGTGCTCTTTTGGCTTGGTAGTGTGGCCTGTCCATAATCCGACGATCTCGCCGACGTTGGCAAAATCGGAGGTGATTTCGAGCAATACATCATAAGGCGGATGGAAAGAAATCGTTCCTTGTACCGAAGCATTCGTCCCGCCATCGAGACGAACATCAACGGGTGCAAAAGTAAGCCCGTCACGGTCGATTTCCAGGTGACCATCAACATCACGCAGCAGCGCTTTTTCGGAATTGAAGATCAGGTCGCTGGCGTGGATCGCTTTCGCTTTTGCATCGAGAAGCAGGCGTGGTTCGGCGAAGTCGATGACCTGAGCCTGTACCGTGAGGGGCGACTTGCCAAGGTGAACCTGGAGATTTTCGGCGAGCATGCCGGTTTCAGTGAATTTGATGCGCCCGTTGATATGGCTTAGGTCGGCAATGAATCTCGTCGCGTGCAACCCGGCATCACGCAAGGTCAGAATCATCTCTGGGCGATTGTCTTGTGGTCGCCCACGTTGACTGATGCTCAGATCAGCCTGGCCATGCAGTTGCAGCTTTTTCAGAAGTGGTAAGCTGTCAGTCACGTGAGCAAGTTCGTTAAGGGTCAGGAGGGCATCAATCGCAAGACTTTCTGGTTCTTCTGGCAGGTAGCTGCCCGAGACATGTCCTTTGAGGGAGGACCAGGTAAGAGAACCATGGTCGAGGCTGATCTTTTGCGGTGTTATAGTGCTGTGCAGCGCCAAATGGTCTTCTGCGCTAGGCGGTAACTCAAGCCCTGAAGAGTGTTTGATGTTGAGCTGCGACAGGTCGGCCTGCAGGTCCAGGTTGAGTCGGTCCAGAGGCCCTTCGATGTGACCTTTTATCTCGATCTCGCCACTTGTTTGCACAAGGTCCTGCCGGATTTGCCACTCTTCCAGGAAAGTTTCAATCTGCATCTTTCCGTTCACATCCAGCCTGGATAGAACCAGATTCTCTGTGCCGAGTTCACCGGCACCCTCGATGGTCAATTGGGTCGAACCGAGCCTGCCCTTGCCATTATCGATTTGCCATTTGTCGCCGTTTATGTCGAAGGCTAAGGATTCGAGCTCGGCATCAGGACCTTTCTGCATGGTCCAGCCGATATTTAATAAAGTTCCCTGGATTGTCTCAAGGTACCATTCTTGTCCTTGCCCGCGTTTCTCCTGGAAGAGGATCTGCGCCTGCCTGATCTCTGCGAAGCCTTGTTCCTTAAGTTGCTGACGAACTTGTTGCAGAGCTTTCTGATTGCCCGGAAGCCAGCGTTTGATGGCTGGAATTGGCAGGCTGCCGTTAAAAATTGTAACCCTTGCCGAGAAGGGCTCTGACCGTGGTGACCAGTTGAGCTCTCCAGCCAGCCTGGAGTCATCGACCTGTAAGGAAAGGCCCTTGATACCGGGGTGCTCTCCCTGAAGATGCAAACGGCCATTGGCGATCAGATTGTTCAGGGGAATCGGCTCCGCGTCATCGGTATTGGGATGTATGGTCATGTTGTTTGAAGATAGGCTGATTTGAAAATCGACCTCTTCACTTGGAGTCCCTGCTAAATGCAGGTATAGATCACTTGTCCCTTTGATGAACTCTTTATTTGCTTGTTTGGCCATGGCCTCTCGGAGGCTTGCGAGTTCAAGATTTTTTGCCTCCAGGTCGAAGTCGAAATAGGGCTCCAGCCTCTGGCTGTCGTCAATTCGCAAGCCGCCTTCCCCTTGTAGCCGGCAGGGGCTTTTTCCCTCCTGGGTGGGCAGAGATAGTTGCCCTTTGATGTCAAACTGGAATGTATTGTTGAGCCGAACGTCGGTGACCTCCGCATTGAACTCGCTGAACTCGAAGCGTTGAATCGTCAGATCGGTTTCTTCTGACTCAAGCACCAAGGTGCCGTCGATGACCTCCAGGGCTGCTATGCTGAATATCTGTAAAAATTCCTGGTCAATTTCTTGTGATGCTTGCTGTGAGTGGTTATTGTCGCCGGGAGGTTTGTTGGCTGCCGTTTTGATGAGGACTTGCGGCTGTAGCAGACTGATTTTGCCAAACTCGAACTCGCGCTCAAGGAGCCCCCTCCAACGCAGAGTCAGCAGGGCCTTTTCTGTCTCAACCCGAAACTTTGAGCTCTCATCCCCGAGCTGTAACCCGTCGATATGTAGGGCCAGGTTGGCATTCTGCAGGTTGTACCTGATTTCTCCCAGGCTAACGGGTAGAGACAGCAGGAACGAAAGCTCTTCCTCTGCATTTTTACGGTAATTGTTGAGATCAAAGGTGAAAAGAAAATAGGCAATCGAGCCCGCTGCCAGAATGGCGATGGTCAAGATGCTGTAAAGAAGCAGGCGTTTGCTCTGTACAGGTTGCGAGGGCTGATCCGTCATGAGTCCTCAGCGATCGTCTTAGGGGTCTCCAGGAAGGCCTCCTGCTCCGATAATCGCGGCAAGAGAACCGTGAAGGAGCTGCCTTCGCCGACTTTGCTTTCGGCATTGATCGTGCCGCCATGTAGAATGACAATCTCTCTGGCCAGGCAAAGTCCGAGACCCACTCCTCCTGTTTCGCGTGTATCACCTGTGTCGAGCTTGTGAAACGGCGAGAAAATTGATTTCAGCTCATGCTCTGGAATGCCAACACCCTGGTCAGTGACACGGATAGAGACCTCTCGTTCATTGCTCTGCGCCGTCAGGTTGATCTTGCCTCCCTGTGGAGAGTAGCGACAGGCGTTCTCCAGAAGTTGTATGATGATCTGGTTCAGTTCTTTGCGGTTGCCGTAGATCGCTGCCTCTGTCTGGCAGCTGATCTGGATGACGTGATGCTTCTTGCAGTCGCGGGTATTGGCCTGCACTTTTTCCAACAACTCTCGAATAGACAGGTATTCATAATCGATCCGTGTCCGGTCTGTTTTGAGTCGCCTGATATCCAGAAACCTGTTGATTAGATCCGTTAGTTTTTCTGTCTCCTGGCAGATAATGTTTATGTGCCGTCTGTGCTGCTCTGAAAGATCCTGTTCCCCTTGCAGGAGTTCGGCAAAGCCGCTGATCGCAGTCAACGGTGTGCGCATTTCGTGACTCATCGCCGAGAGAAGCTCATCCTTGATCCTTGCTAACTCCTTGCGCTCGGTCACATCCTGAGCGACCTCGAGACGAACCAGCCGGCCATCGGTCCAGCGAATGGCCTTGTCGAAGCATTCGTACCAACGTTTCGTTTTGGTGTTGAGAAACTCCCACACCACCGGATCGCCGGGTTCGCCATTGTCGAGGAGTTGTGGATTGGTACAGAACTCACAAGGTTGATCCATATTGACCTGCAGGTAGTGATAGCATTTGCGCTTTTGCCAATCCGGACCGAAAAAATCGACGGCAAAGCGATTCACATAAAGTAGTTCGTAGGTCTCCAGGTCGGCAACGTAGATAACGGCGTTCATCGAATCGAAGAGGGTGTTGAGTTGATGGATATGATCCTGCATCTCCTCCTGAATTCTGTCACGTTCCTCTTCGAGCGCTTCTTCATTTTTGCGTAGTCTCTGTAGACTGTGAGCCAGATAGAAATAAAGCAGGCTTGCCGTTACTCCCACAAACAACCAGCCCTTGATGGTCTGGGCCTGTGTCAGTTGGATCGGGTCGCTAATGAACCACCCCAGAATAGTGTCGGAGAAGTAAATCCAGAGGCAGGCGAAAATAGAGTAGAAAAGCGCTGTTCTTGCTGCTGTGCGCTGATGTAGTGCTCTTTTGCTCTGTAGATTGGTTGAGGGCATTTGGGTGTGAAACCTGTTATTTATGTTGAAATTGAAACTGGCGTCAACAGTTCCTAAAGAGAATCAGATTGAAGGAACGGGATGTACGTCATTATAACTGTATTTTTAAGCCGTGGCGTAATTTATCGTTCTTTTTGTTGTCGGAGGTTCAGTGAACCTCTGACGCATTACAGTTCCAACGCCTCCGGTGCAAACTGCAGGGCTACCAGCAATGCCGTCAAGCCTTCCGGAAAGGGTGCTTTGACGGTAGTCGCCCGCTCATCACTTGACCGGGGAAAGGTCAACTGCTGGCAGTGCAAAAAGGGTCGGTCAAGCTCATTAATGACTTCCCCTCGATAACGGACGTCGCCAACGATGGGATGGCCCGAGACTGCCAGCTGATGTCTGATCTGATGGTGTCGGCCGGTGATGAGTTTTAACTCCAGCAAAGTGTAGTTTTCTGTTGAGGCCAGCGGCTTGTATCTGGTCAACGCCTCTTTAATCTTACCTTTGGCTGGAACTTCACTGTTAAGCTCTCCGGACTCGATGAGCTTGCCGCTGACCAGTGCCAGGTACCTTTTGCTGAACTGGCCCGCAATCAACATTTGACCAAACTTGCTGATTGCCGCGCGACCCTTGCCAAACAGAACCGCCCCTGAGGTCCCTATGTCGAGACGATGGACAGGTGAGACCTGAAAGTTCTCTTTGCGTAGGGATAAAAAATCCTGAACGCGGTGCAGGAGATTGTCTTCATGACCCACAGCGCGATGAATGGCCAGGCCGGCTGGCTTGTTGAGAACTATAGAGTCTGAGTCTTCGTAGAGGATCTGCTCGGGCATGACAGGAAGTTTTTCGATACATTCAAGCCAGCGTTGTGAGTTTTTGACAGCAATCGTCTCGCCGACGCGGGTGAGCCTGCTTGCTTCGGCTGTGTCCTCGTTAACGGAGACTCGCTGCTTTTTGCAGAGCTGGCGCAGAAATGCGGTAGGCGCCGTTGGAACCCTCAGCGCCAGCGCTTCGTGCAGAAGCAGATTTTCTTCCCGTAGATTGATTTGCCATTGAGTCATAATCTCTTCTTAACACAGTTGTTGCGGGTTTGCGAGGCTGCTCTGCGCAGAGGTGAAAAAACCATGCTCAGCAGGTATTAAATCTCCTTTACTCCGCTGGCATAGCTTGCTAACATCTCCGGCTAATTACTGCCCGTCTGTGGATTCTGCCTGGGTACGATGAATTGAACAGTTTGTTAGAGGGTCTGGGCGCTGCAATCGCCCTTTCAGTATCGACTCCCCAATGAAAATAAAACGTATAGAAATTACAGGTTTTAAGTCGTTTGTCGAGCGCACCGTCCTCGATTTCGACGATGGCATTACCTCGATTGTTGGCCCGAACGGCTGCGGCAAGAGTAATGTTGTTGATGCAATTCGCTGGGTCATGGGTGAACAGAACGCCCGCTACCTGCGCGGTAAATTGATGGAAGATGTTATCTTCGGCGGGAGTGAAAACCGCAAGCCTCTCGGTATGGCCGAAGTGTCCCTGATTATGGATAATTCTTCCGGTCTGGCACCGGCAGCATTCCGTGAATATTCGGAAATCCAGATCACCCGGCGCCTCTACCGCAACGGTGAGAGCGATTACCTGCTGAACAAGTCCTCCTGCCGTCTTCTCGATATCACAGAACTTTTCATGGACACAGGTGTGGGAAACCGCGCCTATTCGATCATTGAGCAGGGCAAGATCGGCATGATTATCAATGCCAAGCCCGAAGATCGCCGCAGCCTGATCGAAGAGGCCGCCGGCGTCACCAAGTTCAAGGCCCGTAAAAAATCCGCTCTCCGAAAAATAGATGCAACCCGTCAGAACCTGTTACGTCTCGGTGACATCGTAAGCGAGGTGCGGCGGCAAATGAACAGTCTGAAACGACAAGCTCAAAGGGCGCAACGTTTCCGTGAGTTCCGCGAAGAGTTGCGTGGTCTGGAACTGCAGTTTGGTTTACGGCAGCATGCGGAGTTGAGTGAAAGGGCCCGGCAGGTGGGCAGCTCTGCTGAAGAGCAAACCGTACAGGTCGACAGCGCGACCCGACGCCTTGAGCAGGCGGAGCTTGATCTTGAACAGGCACGTTTAACTCATGCCGAGCGTGATAAGGAAGCGACCCAGGGCCAGACCGGGGTGTTTCATCTGACCGCTGAGATCCAGCGTATTGAAAGCCGTCTGGAATTCGGTGCGAAAGAAATAGAGACTCTTGATCGTCAGCAGGAAAAGATCGCTGTCGAGCTGACCGATAGCGAACGGCGTTTTTCCTCCTCTGTACAGGAGGAGGAGGACCTGCTTCAAAACCAGCAGGACCAAAGCCGTATCTTTGCCGAGGAAGAGGCCAGGCTGGCGGCAAGCGAAGAGGTCCTCCTTGATTTGACTGAGCAGGAAGATAGCCTTGGCCGTCAGTTGGAGCAGGCGAGACAGAAGCTTTATCACCTGCTCGCTGAACTGACCCGCATGAGCAGCCAGCAGGAAGAAGCCGATCGGCGTCTTGCCGTTCTCGCCGACCTGAGCGAGCGTAATCGACAGGAGGCTGTTGCGGTGACCGGCCAGCTTGAGCGTCTGCAGAATAACAGCAGCAGCCTGGCGGACACTCTTGAAGTTATTGAGAAAGAACGTGGCGATCTGGTTGTACAGCGTCAACAGCTGCAGGAACATCAGGTTCTCCTCAAGGAGCAGGTCGAGCAGGTCGAGAACGCACTGCTGCAGCGTCGTGAAGAGCTGAGCCGTCAACGCTCCCGGCTAGAATCCCTGCAACAACTCGAACGCAACCTGGAAGGCTACGGTCGCGGCGTCAAGGCGCTGCTCTCTGAAGCACAGCACAAGGCCCGAATGAAGGGTCTGGTTGCCGATATCCTCGATGTCCCGGCACGTTACGAGGCGGCTATCGAGGCTGTTCTTGGCGAACGTGTCCAGGCTTTGCTGCCCGAAAACCTGGAGAGCACCCAGCAGGCGTTGGCCTACTTGAGCGACAACGAAGGGCGTTGTACCTTCCTGCTGCCAGAAAGCCCGGCGGCCGACGCACCGGAGATGCCGGGCGGAACAGCTCTTGTTGGCCTGGTGAAGGGTCGCAGTGGCTTCCAGGAGGTTGTGTCCCGACTGATCTCAGGGGCTTATCTGGTTGATGACCTGACTGGCTATTTCACGCAGAAGCTGCCCTTTGGTGTCACCCTCGTTACCGAGGATGGCAACCTCCTGACCCATCGTGGCGAGGTGACAGGTGGTGGTCGTCAGGCACTTGACCAAGGGTTGCTGCATAAGAAGCGGGAAATGAAGGAGCTGGAAAAACAGGTGAAAACCCTCGATGTCGAGGTGAACTCACTGAACCAGCGCCGCGAAACCCTGCGTGATGAAGCCCAGGCGACTGAAATTTCCCTGCGGCGCACTGAGCAGGAGCTGCACCATCAGGACATTCGCGTGGTTGATAGTCGTAAAGACCTGGATGGCTTACAGCAGGAAGATACCCGGCTTCAAGAACGCATCGAAATTCTCAGCCTCGAGGAAGAGCAACTCCACGAGGAACATGAGACTTTGCAGAAGACTCTGCGGACCTCTACGGACACGCGCGTTTCGAGCGAAGGCGAGAAACGCGAACTGGAAGCTCTTGTCACCCGTTTGCAGAAGGAACTTCAGGCCTTGCGAGAGCAGGGCAACGAGGCGCGTCAGGGCGTGACGACATTGAAGGTCAGCCTGGCAAGTCTGCGAGAGCGTGAAGAGAGCAGTCGTAATTCTCTTGAGCGCCTTGGCCGCTTGCGGGAGGAACTCAGCCAGAGACAGGTTGCTCTCAACCAGGACGCTGTTGAAGGAGTTGAGAAGCAGGCCGCCCTTCGTCGTGAAGCTGAAGAGCTGAAAGTGGAGATGGAGGTTCTCTATCGCAAGCGTGTTGAACAGGAAGGCTCCCTTGCCGGTTTACGGGAACGCTTTGAAGAGAGTCGTCAGGAAATTGAACGTCGCGAGGGTGAACTCAAGCAACTTCGCTCAAAGGCTCAGGAGTTGCGAGAAGGTCTGGCTTCACGGCAGATGCAGAGTCGAGAGTTGCAGCTTGAAATCGAACATATGCAGCAGGCTTTCCTGGGTCGACACAGGATAGATCTGACCGATCCAGAGGTGGCCGACAGCTTTGATGCGGCGTTTGATGAGGTCGCTGCTGTGGAACGTCGAGATTATCTGCAGAGGCGCATCGATGATATTGGCGAGGTCAACCTGATGGCTATCGATGAGTTCCAGGAGCTTGAAGAGCGTTACACCTTTCTGAGTGAGCAGCAGGAGGATTTGCAGACTTCTCTGGAGGGCCTACAGGCCGCAATCTCCAAGATCAACCGAACCACTCGCAAACGTTTCCGGGAAACTTTTGACCTGGTCAATGAGCGCTTCCGGGTGCTCTTCCCGCAACTCTTTAACGGCGGTCAGGCTGAACTGGTCCTGACCGATGAAAACGATCTTCTCGAGACTGGCATCGAGGTGGTTGCACAGCCTCCCGGCAAGAAATTGCAGAATGTGACCTTGCTCTCCGGCGGAGAAAAGGCTTTGACAGCCGTTGCCATGATCTTCTCAATCTTCCAGATCAAGCCGTCTCCGTTCTGTTTGCTTGACGAAGTTGACGCCCCACTGGATGACGCCAACATCGGGCGCTTCAATGAAATTGTTGCGACCATGGCCAAAACGTCACAATTCATCATCATTACCCACAACAAACGGACCATGGAAATTGCAGATAACCTCTATGGTATCACCATGGAGGAGCCCGGAATGTCAAAGCTTGTCTCTGTGTGCATGAAAGAGGTCGCTTAAGTCATGCCTTTCAAGCCCTTGTTGAATGCACTGGTAGAGCGTGTCCCCGGAGCCCAGGGGGCGATTATTGCTGACTGGGAAGGTGAGTCAGTCGATCAGGTCGGTATCATGGATGATTACGACCTCAAGGTGATTGGCGCACACAAGGGGGTCATTCTCCATAGCATGCGGGACGTGGTTGATCGGCTCGGTGATGACGATCTTAAAGAGATCGTGATCACAACCAAGCAGGCACAGACGGTTATCATGCCGGTGACTGAAGACTATTATCTGGTGTTGACTCTGGACCGCTCCGACATGTTGGGTCGGGCACTGCTGGAAGCCAGGCGCTGTATTCAGGCGCTCTATCAGGAAATTGCCTAAAATTATGACGAGAGACAGAGCTGCAGGATTACTCTTTAAATATTCACTCTTAAGCCGTCTGTTGATGATTCTATAACAGGCTGTTTTTTTATCTACGTCAGGACAGGTTATGAACTTCGAACTCTGGTTACAAAAAATTGCTGACTTTCTCGTCGCCGCTGGCGTCGCACCCGAAGATGGCCCGATGGCTGCGCTGGCATTGATTTACCTGGTGCTGACATGCTGTGCTCTCGGCATCGTTGTCCTGCTTTTGAGAAGAAATCTGCGGGTTCAGAAAACGACTGCTGAGCCTCAGGAAGAGGCTCCTATGGAGACTCCGGAAGCGGCTGGCGAGTCTGCAGAAAGTGCTGAAGTCGTTGAGCCCTCTGAACCGGCCAATGCTGAAGAAGTTCCGGTTGCCGCCGAGCCAGAAACAGTGGCTGTCGTAGAGATTGTTGAAAGGGAGCCTGTCAGTCTCTACCAGCGTATGCGGCAAGGGTTGGCCAAAACCCGCAGTTCGCTGGTCGGGCGAATGGATGAGCTGCTTGGCAGCCATGGCCGCCTTGATGAGGAATTCCTTGAAGAGATGGAAGAGTTGCTGATTACTGCGGACTTCGGTATGCAGACGACTCAGGACCTGGTGCAGGCTCTGGCCGGACGGCTCAAGGAGATCGATCCAAATGAACCTGCACAATTGCATGATGTGCTTGGTGAAGAAATTCGCGCTCGCTTGAAAACCGGTTCGTCGGAGTGGCCTGTCCCGGAGAGTGGCCCGCTGGTGATCATGGTCGTCGGCGTCAACGGTGTTGGTAAGACCACGACAATCGGCAAGTTGGCCAAACAGTTCTCCGACCAGGGGAAAAAGGTGGTTCTCGGTGCCGGTGATACCTTTCGTGCTGCTGCTGCAGAACAGCTTGAAGTCTGGGGCGAACGCTCCGGTGCCGAGGTTATTCGGCATACCGAAGGCTCGGATCCTGGTGCTGTAGCTTTTGATGCAGCCAAGGCGGCTGTGGCCCGCAATGCGGATGTCCTGATCCTCGACACCGCTGGACGTTTACACACCAAGGTCAATCTGATGGAGGAGCTAAAGAAGGTTCGACGGGTTATTGATCGTGAAATCCCCGGAGCTCCTCATGAGACCTTGCTGGTTCTTGATGCCACCACCGGTCAGAATGCCCTGATCCAGGCGCGCTCCTTCCAGGACGCCGTGGATGTGACGGGTATTGCGCTGACCAAGTTGGACGGAACTGCCAAGGGGGGAATTGTTGTGGCTATCAGCTCACAGCTAGAGTTGCCCGTACGTTTAATCGGGATCGGTGAAGGTGTCTCAGACCTGCGTCTTTTTGATGCTGATGTGTTTGTTGCAGCACTCTTCGCTAACAATTGAGATCGCTTGACTTTTTGTATTCTTTAACCTAGGCTGAATGTTATTCTGAAGGGGGAGCTTTAAGTGGCCTTGGAAGCGATTAAGCGGCTTGAAAAACTTGTTGATCGGCTGTTGTCTGACCGTGCCGACCTGCAGGAACGCAATCTGGAAGTGACCGCAGAACGTGATCGCTTGCTGCAAGACCGCTCCAGGGTTACCGATGAGTTGGACAAGTTGCTGGATAAACTTGAGCGCCTTGAGGGGAAGAATAAATGAAGCAGAGCGTCCAGGTCTCCATTCTCGGCCAGCAATTTAATCTCAAAAGTGACGCGCCCCCCGAACAGGTTCACCGGGTAGCCCGGTTTGTTGAAGATCAGATTTCCCAGGTGACATCAAGCGGTCGTGCTGTTGATTCTTTGCAGGCGGCGCTTCTGGCTTTGCTCAACGTCTCCGCGGCACATCTTGGCGGTGAGCCTGCGCCCGACAGCTCGGAAGCAGAAAGGCAGCGCCTGGGGCAGTTGATAGAAAAGATAGAAGCAGCTTTGGGTTAGAAGTGCTACAATAGATCCCAAAAGTTAGTTTGCTTTGTTAAAAAAGCATCTCCGTACGGAGATTTTACGATAGATTGGCTAATGGTCTTGCCGCCCGAACAGGGCGTTTTGAAAAAAAACAACGTGAAACAGATTGCATCAATATTTATGAATCCAGGAACTCCAGAATCTTTTGTTAAGAGCAGACAACGACTTAAACCTGGTCGCCGTGTGTTTTTTGTGGACAACCCGACTCGTATGATTTGATGCGACTTGTCGCGTCGTTATAGCCCTTCCACTATCTGAATCCTTCCGTCCGGAGATCTCGAATCACGGGATCTCTGCCATGCCCAAGCGATCCATAAGATCACATTTTCTGACCGAGCGTAAATCGCGCTCAAGTCAAATCTGTGCCGATTCGAGCTCAGAAATTCAAAGGCGCTTTATGTGCTCAGGTTTCTTCCGTGAGGCCCGATGTCTGGCTCTTTACAGCGCCATTCATAACGAGGTCAGCACTGACGAAATCGTCGGGCAGGCTCTTGATAGTGGTAAATCTCTGGTCTTCCCGCGGGTGAGTGGAGATGACCTCGAGTTTGTCCTCATTGAGAGCCCCTCGGAACTGGTCTCTGGTGCCTTTGGTGTGAAGGAGCCGAAAAGCTGTAATTTGGTTCCGGTCGAGAAGTTGGATCTGATCGTTGTCCCCGGTGTCGCATTTGACCAAAGGGGGCATCGGCTTGGCTACGGGCGAGGTTATTATGACCGTGCCCTGGCAAAATGCCCGAGTCATTGCATAAAGGTTGGCTTTGCTTATGATTTTCAGCTGGTCGAAGAACTGCCAGCGACAGACTATGATGAGACGCTTTCCATGTTGTTTACGGAGAGTCAAACCTTAAACTTTTCCGCCTGTTGACTGCTAAAGTGGTCGGAGGCGTTTAACGAAAATAATGCCAATTAGGGAGGTGACGGCTTTGAATACAGAAATGATAATTTACCTGGTTGCCGGTTTGGTCGTTGGCGGTGTCCTCGGCGTGGTACTCCGAAGCAAATCTTCGGGGTCCAAGCTGGCCAACGCTGAACGTGAAGCAGCGCAGATCGTCGAGAGTTCGAAAAAAGAGGCTGAGACTATCCGCAAAGAGGCGGAGATTCAGTCCAAAGATGTTGTTTTTAAAGCAAAGGCCGCTTGGGAAGATGAAGTTCGAGAGTCACGCAAAGAGCTTCAGTCCCAGGAAAAAAGGCTGGTGCAGAAAGAGGAGAACCTGGATCGCAAGGTCTCGCAGGTCGAAACCCGTGATCAGGATCTGACACGTCGTGAGCAGTCCCTGCTGGACCGTGATCGTAACCTTCAGCAGCGAACCGATGAGGTTGAGGCCCTGATTGCAGAGCAACGTGTCAAACTGGAAAAAGTTTCCGGCTTGAGTTCGGAAGAGGCCAAACAGCAACTCATCATCGCGATGGAGAGTGAGGCCCGCCACGATGCGGCCAAACTAATCAGGCAGATTGAGGACGAGGCAAAGGAAAGCGCCGACAAGAAAGCCAAGAAGATCCTTTCGCTGACGATTCAACGCTATGCGGGAGACTATGTCGCTGAGAAGACAATCAACTCCGTGGCCTTGCCCAGTGACGAGATGAAGGGCCGGATTATAGGTCGTGAAGGACGTAATATCCGCGCGATTGAGGCTGCAACCGGTATTGATCTGATTATCGATGACACTCCTGAGGCTGTGATTATCTCAGGTTTCAATCCTGTTCGCCGGGAAGTAGCCCGACTCTCTCTGGAGCGTCTGATTACTGATGGTCGTATTCATCCCTCACGCATTGAAGAGGTTGTCAAGAAGGCCGAGCAGGAAGTTGAAGGCACGATCCGCGAGGCGGGAGAGCAGGCCACCTTTGATGTCGGTGTACATGGCATCCACCCAGAGATTGTTAAGTTGGTCGGTAGACTACGCTATCGGACTTCTTACGGCCAGAATGTCCTGCAGCACTCCCTCGAAGTTTCGTTCCTCTGTGGCATCATGGCCGCTGAACTTGGCATCGATATCAAACAGGCCAAGCGCGCTGGATTGCTGCATGATATCGGCAAGGCTGTTGACCATGAAATTGAAGGTTCGCATGCCGTTATCGGTGGGGACCTGGCCCGCAAGTATGGTGAGTCCCCGGAGATCGTCCACGCCATAGCCGCTCATCATGAAGATGAAAAACCGGATACGATCCTTGCCGTCTTGGTCCAGGCTGCCGACGCCTTGTCCGGTGCGCGGCCTGGCGCACGTCGCGAAATGATCGAAACCTACGTCAAGCGACTTGATGATCTTGAGCGGATCGGCACTTCCTTTAACGGCGTTACTTCCTGCTACGCAATCCAGGCCGGACGCGAGATTCGCGTGATGGTCTCAAGCGAAGTTGTCTCAGACGACCAGTCGCATGTCATGGCAAAAGATATCGCTCGCAAGATCGAGGACGAAATGACCTACCCCGGCCAGATCAGGGTCAACGTCATTCGTGAGACGCGAGCAACTGACTACGCTAAATAAACGAGTCATACCGGTCGCACAAGAAATGCTTGATATGGGGAGATGGCTTATGCCATTTCCCCATTTCCCTCTCTTGCTGACCCTTTTTAGACCCTGGAGTTGTTTTGAAAATCCTTTTTATAGGTGATATTATCGGTCGCCCCGGGCGACAACTCATCCGTGATCTGCTGCCTCGCCTGGTTGATCAGCATATGATCGACCTGGTGATCGCCAACGGTGAAAATGCTGCTGCAGGCTTTGGCCTGACACCGGACGTCGTCAGTGAACTTTTTGATCTAGGGGTCGATGTCCTGACGACCGGGAATCATGTTTGGGACAAGCGTGACGGGCTGGTCTGTCTGGATCAGGAGCCGGCGCTCCTAAGGCCGGCCAACTATCCCGAAGGGGCTCCAGGGCGTGGCGTTGGCGTTTATGAGACGGCTGCAGGCATTTCCGTGGCCGTGGTCAATCTTGAAGGTCGCGTGTTTATGAACGGGCTTGATTGTCCTTTCCGGAAAGCCGATGCAATC